>NZ_PYME01000027.1:0-78837 GCF_003025515.1 Photobacterium gaetbulicola
TCAAACTCTTCAATTAAAGTTTTGGCTCAATGAATACTGTTAATCCATTACCGAAGTAATGAATGAATTGACTGTGCCGAATCTTACGATTCGATTTGGTCACTCAGTTTCATTGATAATTCTTTTTTGACTATCATTTCACGAGTGCCCACACAGATTGCATGGTCAAATTGTTAAAGAACAATACTGATTGGTTAGCGACTTAAGTTGCCGTGCTCCGTGTCAGTGAGGTGGCATTATAGAGACTTCGATCACGTTGGCAAGGGAGTTTTTTAAAAAATTAAGTAAAAGCTGACAGTTCGAACAAAAAACACCCAAAGCCATCAAAAAGGCAGCTTAATAGGCCTTAAACTGGGCCGCAAAGGCCTCTACTTTTTGCCAATCCGTATATTCCACCTCTTTACTTGTATCAGTTTCCCCACCAGTAATACGCATAATGAACTGAATCATTACCCGATCAAACCATTTATATCGTGGATAGCGGAGCGCTCCGGCAAATACTGCCTGCAAGCCAGGTTGCCATGGTGACTTCTGACGGAACTTCTTCATATAGGCACTTGTCTCCGGTGTGTTTTTGCCTTCTTTACGGGCTGTTAAGTTGACACAGAAGAAACCCACTTTATGCTGCTCCAACGCTGGCAGATTCTGATTGATAAACTGATAGAGCTTTTTATTAAGATGCCCATAACGGATCGAAGCCCCAATCAAGATGCGGTCATACTGCTCAAAAGAAACAGCAGGCAGCTGGTTCAAATCTGCCAACTCACACTGATAGCCCTCTCCCAGAGTTTTCTCAATATGACGCATGATTTTGATGGTTTGCCCATCACTGCTCGAATGAAGCAAAAGAACTTTTTCCACGGCATTTCCTTATCTATTAACTACGCCAAAATGTAGGAGTAAACAGCACCAACAAGGTAAAGACTTCCAAGCGACCAAATAGCATCGCAATCACCAATACCCATTTTGCCGGATCATTAACTTCGCCAAAGTGAACCGCGACTTCCCCGAGGCCCGGTCCGAGGTTATTCAAGGTAGCAGCCACGGCTGAGAACGCCGTTAGCTCATCAATCCCCGTTGCGATCAACGCCAACATGCAGATCACAAAGACCAAGGCATACGCCGAGAAGAACCCCCACACCGCATCAACCACACGTTGCGGCAAGGCTTTATTTCCGACCTTAATGGTATAAACCGCCCGCGGGTGAACCAAGCGCTTGAGCTCCCTGACACCTTGCAGTAACAACAAGAACATCCGGATCACCTTGATACCACCACCGGTCGATCCCGCGCACCCGCCGACAAATGATGAAAACAGCAGTAGTACTGGCAAAAACAGTGGCCATTCAGAGAATCCCGTGGTGGTGAAACCTGCGGTCGTTGAGATGGAGACCGTTTGGAACAACGCCTGATCAAAGGCATCGTGGTACGAGTCATAGGAATGGTGCTTGAGCAACATGCCAAAGCAGATCAGGAACAAAATCAGCTGCGATGCGAAAAATGCCCGAAACTCCGGATCACGCCAATAGGTACGCAAATGAATGCCACCATTGGCAAAGGCTGCAAAGTGGAGTGAAAAGTTACAGGCGGAAATCAGCAGGAACACCACGGTGATCATGTTAATCGTCGGGCTATTGAAATAACCCATGCTGGCGTCATGGGTAGAAAACCCTCCAATCGCCACCGTGGAAAAGCTATGGGCTACCGCATCAAATGCGGTCATGCCCGCTAGCCAGAAAGCCAACGCACAACTGATGGTCAACGCGAGATAGATATACCATAGCGCCTTGGCGGTTTCGGCAATACGCGGGGTCATTTTACTGTCTTTGACCGGGCCAGGGATCTCAGCCCGGTAAAGCTGCATACCACCGATACCCAGTACCGGCAAAATGGCAACAGCCAATACGATGATCCCCATACCGCCGAACCATTGCAGCAACTGTCGATAAAACAAAATCGCCTTTGGGAGATGATCCAGCCCGACAATCACGGTAGCCCCGGTAGTGGTCAGCGCTGAAAAAGATTCAAAAAAGGAATCTGTTACTGATAGGTCTGGGGTTTTAGCCAGAATAAAGGGAACAGCACCGGCACTGCCGATAACGGTCCAGAACAGCACCACAATCAGGAAGCCATCCCGCGCTTTTAGTTCCCTACGGTAATGACGGTTAGGCACCCATAACAAGGCACCACCCGCAAAAAGAAGAAAAAAAGTCACGACAAACGGCAGTCCCGCTCCGTCGCGATAGATTAAGGCCACCAAGGCTGGCGCCAGCATAGTGACACTGAATAAGGCGAGCAGCAGCCCGACAATCCTGATAATGGAACGAAATTGCATTGCCTATTCGGCTCTCATTTATAATTAGAAAACGTTAGCAGGGCTACTCTGAACGGTCTACCGCACTCACCTGCCCACCACTGCGACTAAACAGGGTCGCACTGAATGACTCGACCCGGCGGCGATCCAACTCAATCACCAATGTCACCCGCTGGCCATAATCAGCCTCAACTTGGCGGCCGGCGAACTCAGTGACTAAAGACTCCACCAGCGATACCTGATTATACTCGCAGCTAATCAGCAGTTCCGAAGTTATTAACTTTTCTTTGGTTTGCAGCACAGTTAAGGCTTGCTGAACACCGCCACCATAGGCTTTGACCAAACCACCGGTACCGAGCTTAATACCGCCAGAGTAGCGCGTTACCACAGCCGTAATTTCTCCCACGCCGGATCCAGTCAGCTGGGCAAGGATTGGCTTACCCGCCGTTCCTGACGGCTCGCCATCATCGCTGAATCCCCACTTCATCGAATCTTCAGGTCGCCCGGCAACAAACGCCCAACAGTTATGCCTGGCATCATGGTGTTTATCCTTAATGCTTTGGACAAACGCCTTAGCAGCGTCGACATTCGGGGTATGTGCCAAATAGGTAATAAAGCGGCTTTTCTTGATTTCTTCTTCGAGAGTCGCACTGCTTGCTGGGATCAGGTAGGGCTCACTAACGGTCATATCCTGCCGTATTTCTCTGTTATAGGTCGAATATCTCAGGATACCACAACCCCTGTTGTCGCTGTAACCGCTCCACCCTCTATAGCAACAGAATGCCGAAAATCGACCATTAAGCTTTGACAGCTTACTCGGCGCCACAAAATATCAACTAACCCAAGCCCCAAACAAAAAAACCTATCCAGCTGAATTCAATAACAAAAATACCACCCATCACTTATCTACTCAGTGATAACGTCTCTTTGCCCCACCAAAAAAGTTAAACAAATGTTTAAAATAGGTGTTGTAATCGTTGCATAACAGGTTCAGACTATTATTTAACCTACCGACAGGTCAAACCAGTTAAATCAAATCCGGCATAGACCGGAACTCATGGAGATAGAAGATGATTTACCAAGGTGAAACCCTATCCGTTCGCTATCTGGAAGATGGCATCGCCGAGCTTAACCTCAACGCTCCCGGCACAATCAACAAGTTCGACCTCAAAACCCTGAAAAGCTTCAACGAAGCCCTCAATGCGCTCTACCACCAGAGTGACTTGAAGGGATTACTGTTGACCTCAAGCAAAGACGCCTTTGTGGTTGGGGCTGATATCACTGAGTTCCTTAGCTTGTTTGCCAAGCCTGCCGAGGAGCTGTCACAGTGGGTCACCCATGCCAACGACATCTTTAATAAGCTGGAAGACTTACCGGTTCCGACCCTGTCAGCAGTTAATGGCCACGCCCTTGGCGGTGGCTGCGAATGTATTCTGGCTACTGATATGCGTCTGGCCGACAGCAAAGCCCGCATCGGCCTACCGGAAACCAAACTCGGCATCATGCCCGGTTTCGGAGGAACCGTCCGCCTGCCGCGCTTGATCGGCGCTGACTCGGCAATGGAAATCATTACTGCCGGTAAAGACAAGAAAGCCCTCGATGCCCTCAAGCTTGGCTTGGTCGACGGGGTAGTCGAGCCTGAGCAACTACACACCGCAGCACTGGCTATGCTTAAGGACGCTATTGCTGGCAATCTCGACTGGCAGTCGCGTCGAGCCCAGAAAAAAGCGCCGCTGGCCCTGAACAAGATAGAGGCGACCATGAGCTTTACCATCGCCAAGGGGATGGTGGCTCAGGTTGCAGGCCCTCACTACCCGGCCCCCATAGCGGCGGTAAAGGCCATTGAAGAAGCTGCACGTTGTGAGCGAGACGAAGCGCTAACGATTGAGAACAAACACTTTGTGACCCTAGCAAGAACCGATGTCGCCAAATCCTTGGTAGGGGTCTTCCTCAACGACCAGTACATCAAAGGCCAGGCCAAGCAAGCTGCGAAAGCCGGACAGCCCACCAGTAAGGCAATGGTCTTGGGTGCTGGGATCATGGGAGGAGGCATTGCCTACCAATCCGCCCTCAAAGGGGTGCCGGTATTAATGAAAGATATCAGCGACGCATCACTCGACCTGGGCATGGGTGAAGCGGCTAAACTGCTTAACAAACAGTTAGAGCGAGGCCGTATTGACGGCCTTGGCATGGCCAAAGTCCTAGGTGGGATCACCCCTAGCCTACACTATGCTGGTGCCGAAGATGTCGATGTAGTGGTTGAAGCCGTGGTTGAAAACCCAAAGGTCAAGGCAGCAGTATTGAGTGAGGTCGAAAGCCTCGTCGGTGGGGAGACGGTTATTACTTCCAATACCTCGACTATCCCTATCAACTTGCTGGCAAAATCACTCAAACACCCCGAGAAATTCTGTGGCATGCACTTCTTCAACCCGGTCCACCGCATGCCGCTGGTCGAAATCATCCGTGGCGAGCATACCTCCGACGAAACCATCAACCGGGTCGTTGCCTATGCTGCCAAGATGGGGAAATCCCCGATTGTGGTCAACGACTGCCCCGGGTTCTTCGTCAACCGCGTGCTGTTCCCATACTTTGCCGGTTTCAGCCTGTTGCTCCGTGACGGGGCCGATTTCCAGCAAATTGATAAAGTGATGGAAAAACAGTTCGGCTGGCCGATGGGACCTGCTTATCTATTGGATGTGGTCGGTATCGATACCGCTCACCACGCCCAGGCCGTAATGGCAGAAGGCTTCCCGGATCGCATGGGCAAAGACTACAGAGATGGCGTCGATGTGATGTTCGACAATGGCCGCTATGGTCAGAAGAATGGCCAGGGTTTCTACGCCTATACTACCGACCGCAAGGGCAAGCCAAAGAAAACCAGCGCGCCCGAGGTCACCGAATTGATTGCGCCGGTCACCGGCAATGCCACCCCATATGATGCCGAAACAATCATTGCCCGTATGATGATCCCAATGATCAACGAAGTGGTTCGCTGTCTTGAAGAAGGGATCATTGCCAGCCCAGCCGAAGCCGATATGGCCCTGGTCTACGGTTTAGGCTTCCCTCCATTCCGTGGCGGTGTTTTCCGTTATCTCGATAGCCTTGGCCTGGCCAACTATGTCCAGTTGGCCGACAGCTATGCCCACCTTGGTGCCGTTTATGAAGTACCGGCGGGCTTGCGTGAAAAAGCGGCCCAAGACAGCTGCTACTACCCTGTACCGAGCAACGCGTAATCATGGCTTAAGGATGAGGAATTGAAAATGAATAACGTTGTAATCGTTGATTGTATCCGTACCCCGATGGGACGCTCGAAAGGCGGGGCCTTCCGCCATGTCCGCGCCGAAGACTTGTCGGCCCACCTGATGAAGGGACTGCTGGCACGCAATCCACAGGTTGATCCGAGCAGCATTGAAGACATCTACTGGGGCTGTGTCCAGCAGACACTGGAGCAAGGCTTTAATGTCGGCCGCAATGCGGCCCTGTTAGCGGGGATCCCCCACACAGTGGGCGCGACAACCGTCAATCGCCTGTGTGGCTCATCGATGCAGGCACTGCATGATGCCGCCCGCGCGATTATGGTCGGTGATGCCGATACCTGCCTGATCGGTGGTGTCGAGCATATGGGCCACGTACCAATGAACCACGGGGTCGACTTCCACCCGGGGCTATCAAAGTCTGTCGCCAAAGCAGCAGGCATGATGGGATTAACCGCTGAAATGCTGGGCCGTATGCATGGTATCAGCCGGGAAATGCAGGACGCCTTTGCCGCCCGCTCCCACCAGCGCGCCCATGCCGCGACTATTGAAGGCCGGTTTACCAACGAGATCTACCCTACCGAGGGGCATGATGCAGATGGTCGTTTGACCCTACTTAGCCATGATGAGGTGATTCGTCCTGAAACAACCGCAGAGTCACTTTCTGCACTACGCCCGGTGTTCGATCCGGCTAACGGTACCGTTACCGCAGGATCGTCTTCCGCCCTGTCGGATGGCGCATCAGCCATGCTGGTGATGAGCGAAGACAAAGCCAAGGCACTCGGTCTGACTATCCGTGCCCGGGTAAAAGCCATGGCGATTGCCGGTTGCGATCCCTCTATCATGGGTTATGGACCGGTACCGGCCAGTCAGAAGGCTCTGAAACGTGCCGGCCTATCTATCGAAGATATCGGCATGGTCGAGCTCAACGAAGCCTTTGCCGCCCAATCACTCCCTTGCGCCAAAGATCTCGGCTTGCTGGATGTGGTAGAAGAAAAGGTCAACCTCAATGGCGGAGCCATCGCGCTCGGTCACCCACTAGGCTGCTCAGGTTCACGTATCTCCACCACCTTGATCAACCTGATGGAGCACCATGATGTCCAATTCGGTCTGGCAACAATGTGTATTGGCTTAGGCCAAGGTATTGCCACGGTTTTCGAGCGGGTTGAGTAGCCCATTTTACCCACCAAGAGCCCGCTTCGGCGGGCTTTTTTGATCTTTTCCACACATGCAGTAATGACATAGATTAAATGATTAACTTTCATTTTATTCATAGTTATTTCGGATCTACACTCATTACCACTTAAGACGCTTGTTTAATTTGGAGCATCCCTATGTTTAAGGCACTGGTTCTAAACCAAGAAGAGAAAAAAACAATTGCGACCATCGAACAATTGGACGATAGCCACCTTCCTGAAGGCGATGTTCTGATTGATGTCGATTACTCTTCCCTGAACTACAAAGACGGCTTGGCCATCACAGGCAAAGGTAAGATCATCCGTAACTTCCCAATGGTACCGGGTATCGATCTAGCCGGTACGGTCGTTAGCTCTGAGGATGCACGCTACCAGGCGGGTGACAAAGTCGTGCTAACTGGCTGGGGAGTCGGTGAAAACCACTGGGGTGGTATGGCACAACGTGCACGCCTGAAAGCCGATTGGCTGGTGCCGCTACCAACAGGTTTTGATAGCAAGAAAGCCATGATGGTAGGTACTGCCGGTTTTACCGCAATGCTATGTGTACAAGCATTACTTGATGCCGGTATCAAACCAGAAGCTGGCGAAATATTAGTCACCGGAGCCAGTGGTGGTGTCGGCTCTGTTGCCGTTACCCTTCTGGCCCAGCTTGGCTACAAAGTGACAGCTGTTACTGGCCGTGTAGAGCAAAATGGTCCACTGCTAGAGAAGCTTGGTGCGAGTCGTATTATCGACCGTAGTGAATTCGAAGAGCCGGCACGTCCACTAGAGAAGCAAGTGTGGGCAGGTGCTGTCGATACCGTCGGTAGCAAGGTACTGGCAAAAGTACTGGCGCAAATGGACTACAACAGCGCTGTTGCCGCTTGTGGTTTGGCTGGCGGTTTTGATTTGCCGACAACGGTTATGCCATTCATCCTACGTAACGTCCGCCTGCAGGGTGTCGACTCGGTGATGTGCCCAACGGACAAGCGTATCGCCGCTTGGGAAAAACTGGTCGAGCTATTACCTGAAAGCTTCTATGAGCAAGCGTGCACCGAGGTTGAACTAGATGCCGCACCTAAGTACGCGGAAGACATTACCAACGGCCAAGTAACCGGCCGAGTCGTGATCAAGCTATAGCCGCGATTGCGAACGTAATACCAATTATTAAAGCCGGGTTTACCCGGCTTTTTTATTCCAATCCCATATCATCGATGCGTTTGGCGATCAGGCGGCTACACTCTTCCTTAACAATCGCCCTTAGCCACTCCTGGGCCGGTGAGTGCTCACAGCGCGGATGCCAAATCATCGAGTAATCAAACGGCGTAAAGGCAAACGGCAGAGGTTTGACGACCAAGTCGTAGCGCTCTGCCACCAGATAAGCTAAATCCGCAGGGACGGTAATAATCAACGGCATGGTATCGACTATCGCCAATGCCGCCTCAAGGTGATAGGCGCGCAAGACCATTTTGCGTTTGGGTTGGTCAACCAGCGCTTGCTCAATCAGCGCCTTGACCCCGTCACTGATCGCAATCATTGCATGGGGGTAAGCCAGGTAATCCACCAAACTCATCTCTTTATCGACCAATGGATGATGCTTGGATAGCAGGCATAACACACCGACTCTTCCCAAAATTTCACTGCGCAATGGCTCAACGGGCCCGGTCGGACGGCAGATCGCCAAATCCGCACCTTCATAAGTCAGCTGATCGGCCAACCTATCATGCTGCAACGGCAAGAACTCAAACGAGACCTCCGGTGCCTCCTGATAAATCCGCGGTAGGGCAAACGGCAAAATGGTTTGCATGGCATAATCGGTAGTAGCGATGGCAAAGGTCTGATCGCAGCTTCGCGGATCAAACTCGACCGGTGACAGCAACTGGCGCAGGGATTCCAATGGCTCACCCAGTGCCCGGTCAAACTCCAACGCCTTTTCGGTCGGGATCAAATGCTGGCCCTGGCGAGTAAATAACGGATCGCCAAGCAAGTCGCGCAGCCTACCCAGCACCCTGCTCATCGCCGACTGGCTCAGGTTCAGGCGTGTGGCAGCCTTGCTGACACTGCTCTCTTCAATCAGTACCCGCAATGCCACCAGCAAATTCAAATCACGGCGATAGATGTCTTCTAGTTCCACTTCGAGCTACCTTGGCAAGATATTGGGATTAATACCAAACAACATATTACTTAGTTTGGTATTATTTTATCGTCCAGATAAAAAAAATCCCGCTATAAAAGCGGGGAAGCCCAAGAAAACTGGGGGAGTGTAGTAGATGTGCAATGTTAGCTTTCTTCTTCCTCGAGCTCGGGAGAATTGGTGAGCTCGAGCCAAAGTCCTAGCGCGGCGGCAATCAGGCCACCCAGCGCGATAAAACTAGTCTCATTCGGAGAACGTAGCATCAAAGAGCAAAACGTAATGAAGCACAGTACGCTATAAATTGTCAGGCGATCCATCTGAGTCAACATAGTTCCTCCTAATCCTTCAGAAGATAAACGTTAATGACTTGTTAAATACGTTACACGTTTTATTTTGATTTGCCAACCCTTATTGATTAATTCTTGCCCATAAGTATGATCACAATCTTCAACAGAAGATGTAGATGCTATGACCGCTATTTTTGACAACCCCACCCACAGTTTGGAAGCTGAAGGACTCCGCTGCCCTGAGCCTGTGATGATGGTGCGTAAAACCGTAAGGAAAATGGCCGAAGGCGATACCCTGCTCGTCACTGCCGATGACCCTTCAACTACTAGGGATATTCCAAGCTTTTGCCGTTTCATGGATCACACCTTGGTTGCGGCAGAAACCGACAGCCTGCCTTACCGTTACTTGATAAGAAAAGGCACTAACTAAACGATCAAAAAAAGGCAGCTCATTGAGCTGCCTTTTTACTGTCCTGTTACCGGCTAACGGCTAATCCTCATTACGGTACGAATCCCGCAATTGGCGGTTGGCTTTATCGAGTTCGTGGCGCAGGTCGCGGATTTCCTTCTTCATCGGCAGGACATAACGCAAGCGAACCAAGGCATCGACCGATAGGTACGTCGTCACAATAGCACCGACCACCATCGGCAACCACATGTCCGTCAGCACCATACCGAGAATATTCAGCGCCAACGCAAAGTTGAATAACCAGAATTGACTCTGGGGCGATATTGCAAGAAAACGGTTCATAACCCCCTCCTATACAGCGGCAACCGTCCAAAGGTACTGGTACCAACATATCACGCCAAGCTTCCCGGCACTGCTGCCATGCTCACAATTTAAGTGGTTGTTATCACAGTGTCATAATGGCTTGTGAGCAAGGCTCAAATAACCATGTTCCACGTGGAACACAGCTAGCGGAGATTACATGCCAAACGCGGCGGCAAGAGCCAGGCCAAAGAACAACGCCGCAGTGATTTTACGGATCAAACTCAGCGGCATACGCTCGGCTGACAATTTACCAATCAAGACCACGGGCACATTGGCCAGCAACATACCAATAGTGGTACCCAGTACTACCCACATTAGCGCATCACTGTATTTAGCTCCAAGCATGGTAGTAGCGACTTGGGTCTTGTCACCGATCTCGGCAATGAAGAAGGCAATAAAGCTGGCGACAAACGGCCCGCGGTTGGAGATCTGTTCGTCATCATCAAGCTTGTCAGGGATCAAAATCCACCCCGCCATAGCAACAAAGCTCACCACCAACACCCACTTGAGCATTTCTGGCGTTAAGTAGTCAGCAACCACTACTCCAAGCCAAGCTGCCAATGCATGGTTGGCAATGGTGGCGAAGAAGATCGCCAGAATAATAGGAATAGGTTTGCGGTAACGACTTGCAAGCAGCAGGGATAACAGTTGCGTTTTATCGCCAATTTCTGCCAAGGCAACCGACGTAATAGAGATAGCTAAAACACTCACGACATGCTCTTTGGGGCGAGGAATACAGTAAAAAACCACAGGTAAACGCACATGCCCCACCCCGGTTCATGCTGGTTTACCGATGGTCTCGCCAAACTCACTAGTAGGATAAACGTGAGTCACAAACGCCATGAAGATTTTGCTTCAATTATGTTGACGTTTGTCTTGCCAGGACAAGAGGCTACTCCCCAAAGGTACGGCAATTCTACACAGCAGCAACACGGATCGCAAGGCACAAAAAAGGGCCTGCATGAGGCCCTTTTATCCAATCAAGGTTATTTGGTGAAATTAACCTTGTGGCGAAAGTACGATCTCTACCCGGCGGTTCTGGGCACGCCCCTGCTCGTTATCGTTAGAAGCAATCGGGTGTGACTCACCCATACCTTTAGTCACAATACGGTTGCTGGCAACACCACCACGCATCAGCTCATTGCTTACTTCGCTGGCACGCACCTGTGACAGACGTAGGTTATAAGACGCCGCACCTGTACTGTCGGTAAAGCCGTATACGTTAAGCATGGTTTCGTCATACTCTTTGGCAACCAACGCGACGCTTTGCAGTGCATTCTTAGCCTGACCGCTCAATGCTGTATCATCAACACCGAAGGTAATGGTGTTCGGCATATTGAGGATAATATTGTCACCATCACGGGTTACGCTGATCCCGGTGGATTGCAACTGCTTACGCAGCTCAGCTTCCTGTACATCCATGTAGTAGCCGATACCACCACCCAGTGCCGCACCAGAAGCTGCACCAATCAAGGCACCCTTGCCACGATCACTCTTGCTTGAAGACGCAGCACCGATAGCAGCACCCGCCACCGCACCGATAATTGAGCCACTGGTCGCTTTCGCCGTTTGCTGTTCGCCAGTGTAAGGGTTAGTTGTTGAACAACCTGTCGCAACCACAGCCGTTGCCGTAGCAAACACCAGGTTACGCATCCATTTGCTAGATATAGCGCGATTAGACAAATCCATATTGTTTACCTTTCTTATTCTCGGCTCAGGGCCGATGTCATTGTGTGCAGCGTCTTTGGCAAGCCAAAGCTGTTCATTGGCGGCAGTATTGTATCTGACCGTCATAAGCTGATATCAGAACAATGTCAAAAAAGTCTATCCCCTGACAAGCTAGGCACATTAATTTAAGCAAATTAATTAAAGATGACCAAAAAACATGCACTCCCCCTACTAGCGCAGGTGTTGGCAAGGTATACTGGATAGTTACTAAAAATCTCTCAATCCATTAATCACGCGAAGCTGACAATGCAGAAATACGATATTAAAACCTTTCAGGGCATGATCCTCGCGCTGCAGGATTACTGGGGCCAACAGGGTTGTACTATTGTGCAACCTCTGGACATGGAAGTAGGTGCAGGTACCTCTCACCCGATGACATGTCTTCGTGCTCTGGGTCCAGAACCTATTGCAGCAGCGTATGTGCAACCATCACGTCGTCCTACCGACGGCCGCTACGGCGAGAACCCGAACCGCCTTCAGCACTACTACCAGTTCCAGGTGATCATCAAGCCATCACCGGACAATATTCAGGAGCTATACCTAGGCTCGCTGGAAGCTCTTGGCATCGATACCCAAGTCCACGACATCCGCTTCGTAGAAGATAACTGGGAAAACCCAACCTTGGGTGCCTGGGGTCTAGGCTGGGAAGTATGGCTAAACGGTATGGAAGTTACTCAGTTCACTTACTTCCAGCAGGTTGGTGGTCTTGAATGTAAGCCAGTAACCGGTGAAATCACATACGGTATCGAACGTCTGGCGATGTACATCCAGGGTGTTGATTCCGTATACGACCTAGTATGGACAGACGGTCCGCTAGGCAAAGTGACATACGGTGATATCTTCCACCAAAACGAAGTTGAACAGTCAACTTACAACTTCGAATACGCAGACGTTGATTTCCTATTCACATTCTTCGACCAGTGCGAAAAGGAATGTCAGGAGCTACTAGCACTAGAGAAACCACTTCCTCTACCTGCTTACGAACGTATTCTAAAAGCAGGCCATGCATTCAACCTTCTTGATGCACGCAAAGCCGTTTCTGTTACAGAGCGTCAGCGCTACATCCTGCGCATCCGTAACCTAACCAAGCAAGTGGCTGAAGCCTACTACGCTTCCCGTGAAGCTCTTGGCTTCCCAATGTGCAAAAAAGACAAGTAAGGATCACCATGGCTGAACACAATTTCCTTATTGAACTTGGTACCGAAGAGCTACCGCCAACGGCACTGCGCACACTGGCAGAAGCCTTTGCAGCAAACTTCGAAGCTGAGTTGAAAGCAGCAGACCTACCACACCAGGGTGTGAAGTGGTTTGCTTCTCCTCGCCGCCTGGCACTTAAGGTTGCTGGCCTTGCTGAAAACCAGCCTGACAAGGTGGTAGAAAAGCGCGGCCCGGCGATTTCTGTGGCATTCGATGCAGACGGTAACCCAACCAAAGCGGCTCAAGGCTGGGCACGTGGTAATGGCATCACCGTTGAACAAGCTGACCGCCTGGTTACCGACAAAGGCGAATGGCTACTGTTCAAGCAAGAAGTCAAAGGCCAAGCGGCTGATGCACTGCTATGCGATATGGCTGCCAATGCGCTTGCTAAACTGCCAATTCCTAAGCCAATGCGCTGGGGTGACACAGACACTCAGTTTATCCGTCCGGTGAAAACCCTGACCATGCTTCTGGGTGACAAGCTGATCCCGGGTACTATCCTGGGTGTGGAATCTGCACGCACTATTCGTGGCCACCGCTTCATGGGTGAAGCTGAGTTTACTATCGACAATGCCGATCAGTATCCAGCGATCCTGGAAGAGCGCGGTAAGGTAATGGCTGATTACGAAGCACGTAAAGCCATCATCTTGGCTGATGCCCAGAAAGCTGCTGAAGCGGTTGGCGGTAAAGCCGACCTTGAAGACGAGCTGGTTGAAGAAGTGACGTCTCTGGTTGAATGGCCTGTCGTACTGACTGCATCTTTCGAAGAAGACTTCCTGAACGTACCGTCTGAAGCGCTGGTTTACACCATGAAAGGTGACCAGAAATACTTCCCGGTTTACGACGCAGATGGCAACCTAGTGCCTAAGTTCATCTTCGTAACCAACATCATTTCGAAAGATCCTCAACAAATCATCGAAGGTAACGAGAAGGTTGTCCGCCCTCGTCTTGCCGATGCAGAGTTCTTCTTCAACACCGACCGTAAGCGTCCACTGATTGATCGCCTGCCTGAACTAGAAACAGCTATCTTCCAGAAGCAGCTAGGTACGATCAAAGACAAGACTGACCGTATCACTGAACTTGCTGGCTACATTGCCGAAAAGATCGATGCTGATGTGACTAACGCTAAACGCGCTGGCCTACTGGCCAAGTGTGACCTGATGACCTCCATGGTATTCGAATTTACCGATACCCAGGGTGTGATGGGCATGCACTACGCTCGCCATGACGGTGAAGCAGAAGAAGTCGCTCTAGCGCTAAACGAGCAATACATGCCACGCTTTGCCGGTGACGAACTGCCAAGCACAGGCGTGTCAGCGTCTGTTGCGATGGCAGACAAGCTAGATACGCTAGTGGGTATCTTCGGCATTGGCCAGGCACCGAAAGGTTCTGACCCATTTGCCCTGCGCCGTGCAGCGCTAGGTGTTCTACGTATCATCGTTGAGAAAGGCTACAACCTAGATTTGGTTGACCTGATTGCCAAAGCACAATCACTATTCGGCGACAAGCTAACGAACGCCAATGTGGCAGACGAAGTGATCGACTTCATGCTAGGCCGCTTCCGTGCTTGGTACCAAGACGAAGGCCACAGCGTTGACGTTATCCAGGCGGTACTGGCACTACGCCCTACCCAGCCTGCTGATTTCGACAAGCGTGTTAAAGCGGTAACACACTTCCGCTCTCTAGACGCTGCTGAATCACTAGCAGCCGCCAACAAGCGTGTGGGTAACATCCTAGCGAAATTCGATGGTGAACTAGCTTCAGGTGTTGATAGCAGCCTATTGGTTGAAGATGCAGAAAAAGCATTGGCGGCTGATATCGCATCAACGCTAGAACAGCTTGCGCCTGTCTTTGCCGAAGGTGATTACCAGCAGGCACTGTCAGAACTAGCAAACCTTCGTGAGCCAGTTGATGCGTTCTTCGACAACGTGATGGTTATGGCTGATGACGAGAAGCTAAAAGTGAATCGTCTTACCATGCTGAACCAGCTACGTAACGAGTTCCTAAAAGTGGCAGATATTTCGCTACTGCAAAAGTAATGGCGAAAGAGCTATAACGATATTGAAGCCCCGGTTTAGACCGGGGCTTTTTTATTTGTGCCCTTAGGTTTTCACAGCCTCCAGTTTCAAGCCTATTAACCTTAAACGGTTTACATTAAGCTGTTTCACGTGAAACACGCTGATATAAATAGCCACCCAAATCACTACGGTTTCACGTGGAACAATGGATACCCCTCGGACAAGTACCGCGAGACTCTATATATCATCAGACTTTCCCGCTGATTTTGAGTGCAGGCTAATGGGATGAAGAACAGGTGTTACAAGGGGTTTAATAAAACGCTTCGTTGAGGTATGTTGACCAACAGCACAACATAAAGCATAACCATATCGCATAAGACAAACACAACGCCCCGAGGTCAGAAGTAAAGATGGAGTTTTCTACATTTGGTGACAAGTTCGCCCGCTACTCAGGTATCACCCAGCTGATGGATGATTTGAACGATGGCTTACGTAACCCCGATGCCATTATGCTCGGTGGCGGTAACCCTGCCCAGATCCCTGAAATGGTAGAGTACTTCAACCAGCTCTGCAGCCAGATGGCAGCTACAGGTGAACTCACCCAAGCACTGACCAACTACGACGGCCCGCAGGGTAAGAATGTTTTCATCAATGCCCTCGCCCAACTATTAAAGTCTCGTTACGGCTGGAATATCAGCGCTAAAAATATCGCCCTGACTAACGGCAGCCAAAGTGCGTTCTTCAACTTGTTCAACTTGCTAGCCGGTGATTTCAAGAACGGCACGAAGAAAAAAATCCTACTGCCATTGGCACCTGAATACATTGGCTATGGTGACTCAGGCTTAAGTGAAAAAATGTTTATCTCCTACAAACCGGAGATCAGCCTGCTTAAGAACGGTCTGTTCAAATACCATGTTGACTTCAACCACCTGGTGGTTGATAACAGTATCGGTGCTATCTGTGCCTCTCGCCCTACCAACCCGACGGGTAATGTCCTGACCAACGAGGAAATCCACCACCTTGATCAGCTGGCTCGCGAGCACAATATCCCGCTTATCATCGACAATGCCTATGGTATGCCGTTCCCTGATATCATCTTTGAAGATGTCACCCCATTCTGGAACGACAACACGATCTTGTGCATGAGCTTGTCGAAACTTGGTCTGCCAGGCGTGCGCTGCGGGATTGTGGTTGCCAGCGAAGAAATCGCCACCGCCATCGCCAATATGAATGGCGTTCTCAGCCTGGCACCGGGCAGTGTCGGCCCGGCGATTGGTTATAAGATGATTGAGCAAAATGACCTGATGCGCTTGAGCGAAGATGTCATCAAACCTTTCTACTTGCGCAAGTCCAAGCATGCCGTGGAAATGCTGCAACAGGCCATTACTGACTCTCGCTTTAGGATCCACAAGCCAGAAGGCGCGATGTTCCTGTGGCTATGGTTCAAGGACTTACCAATCAGCACCATGGAGCTTTACCGCCGATTAAAAGCCCGCGGTGTGCTCATTGTGCCTGGGGAGTATTTCTTCATTGGCCTTGATGAGGACTGGCAGCATGGCCATGAGTGTCTACGGATGAACTACGTTCAGGAAGATGAAGTAATGCGTAAGGGCATCGCAATCATTGCCGAGGAAGTGGAAAGAGCCTACCAAGAGCAATAACCCACTCAGTGCATACGACTAGACAACATACACAGGCTACCACGGGTAGCCTGTTTTTTATCATTACTAATCAATGCAAACCCAATCTATGCGCAACTCTCTTTGCAGTCGTTACTTCATTCGATAAGAAGCATCAAAGGTCACTCACTTACGCAGATTTTGATTTCCACCTAAACACTATTAACTTGGCTTGATGATGAAAAGGTGTGGTTGCTTTAGGAGAGTGATCTTTACTAGGTAGCTCTATTATCTCAGCAAAGTTTCACGTGAAACAAACTGGCTGCGCAATGAAGAAATATTGGAGAACGATGGATGTCCTACCCTAACGAAGTAACTATTAAGACAATATGCCGAAAGGATGAACTGGCTTTGAAACTAATTAGTCAGTGATAACTTCTGCTTTATACTCAATATTGAATCACCGAGCATGGGTGTAGAACCACAGAGAGACGGATAAAAAAGACAGAAGAAAAAGGAAATAAAAAAGGCCAGCATGCTGACTGACCTTTCACACCTCTAAAGGAAAAAATGTTCCTGTTTATAATTACTCGCTCTCAAGCAAGTGGCGACCGTTGATCGCAATCTTGCGTGGCTTCTGCTCTTCAGGGATCTCTCGCTCAAGATCGATATGCAGCAGGCCGTTTTCCATCTCGGCACCGACGACCTTCACGTAGTCTGCCAGTTGGAATTTACGCTCGAAATCTCGCTCGGCAATGCCTTGGTACAGGTACTGACGTTCAGTCTCACCATTGGCTTCACGGGTACCACGCACAATCAGTTTATTTTGCTGCTGGGTGATATCCAGTTGCTCATCGGCAAAACCGGCCACAGCCATGGTAATACGATAGTGGTTATCATCCTGCTGTTCGATGTTATATGGCGGGTAACCAACATTGGCATTGGTTGCCGATTTTTCCATTTGGTTGAACAGACGATCGAAGCCGATAGCAGAGCGGTATAGAGGAGTGAAATCTAGGTTACGCATAAACTTTATCCTTCTTATGAAGCAATACATTAAACGATTGAATTGTCGAAGAGGCTTTCCATCTGCGGACAAGCCGGTCGAAGGCCCAATGTGTGGCACCTTGCTCTTCATAAATAGATATAGGGGCAGCGCAATATGATCCCAACCCCGGTGACAAAATATTTTTTCCGTACATCTTTTTTATCCCTGAATCCAACAGCACTACATCAGCGTTCAATAAATCGTCCTTAATACAGTTACGCTGTTGGTGAAATGCGGATATTGTTGCCTTAATGCTTGCCACCGACAGGCGCGAAATCTACAGCCAATACAATCCGGTATTCTCATTAAGGACACGGTCTTATTACCCCAAATATGGGGTAATAAGGCCTGATGTACTGGATGCCGAGAATCTGGGAAGAAAAGTGGTAAATACGATTTTGGTTGGGAGGTGGCTGAAATAAAAAAACGCCGCACTGAGTGCGGCGTTTCGGAACTGAATAGCGGTACGCGTTTAATTACACGTCCAAGTTCGCATTCAGCGCGTTCGCCTCAATGAAGTTACGACGCGGCTCAACGTGATCACCCATCAGCGTGGTGAACAGCTCATCTGCAGCAACGGCATCGTTGATGGTTACCTGCATCATACGGCGAGTTTCAGGATCCATAGTTGTTTCCCAAAGCTGCTCAGGGTTCATCTCACCCAGACCTTTGTATCGCTGTAGCGACAGGCCGCGGCGAGACTCTTTGATCAACCACTCCAAGGCTTCTTTGAAGCTGCTTACCGGCTGCTTGCGCTCGCCACGCTGTACGTAGGCAGACTCCTCAAGCAGCTCGAACAACGCTTCAGACAATGATGCCAGCTTGCCGTACTCTTTCGAGTTAAGCAGATCAGCACTTAGCAGGTACTCATGTTCAACACCGTGGGTACGAACGGTCACTTTCGGCAGGTACAGGCTCAGCTCTTCGTCACGAACCACTGCATAAGAGTACTGGCTCTCGCCAGATTGCTTGGCGTTCAACGCAGCAACCAATGCCTTAGTCCAAGCTTCAACATCGCCTTCGTTATTCAGCATCTCTGCCGTCAAACGTGGCTGGTAAGTAAACTCGTTAAGCATCAAGGTCGGGTAACGACGGCTCATACGTTCAATCAGCTTGGTTGCACCGTTAAACTGCTTGACCAACGACTCCAGCGCTTCACCAGAAATCGCTGGTGCACCTTCCGCGGTAAACAGCGCAGCGTTATCCAGTGCCAAGGCTACCTGGTACTGACCCATGTCCTCGTCATCCTGGATGTACTGCTCCTGCTTGCCCTTCTTCACTTTGTAAAGCGGTGGCTGGGCAATGTAGATATGACCACGTTCAATAAGCTCCGGCATCTGACGGTAGAAGAACGTCAGCAGCAGCGTACGGATGTGGGAACCATCGACATCGGCATCGGTCATGATGATGATGTTGTGGTAACGCAGTTTATCCGGGTTGTACTCGTCACGGCCGATACCACAGCCCATAGCGGTGATAAGCGTTGCCACTTCCTGAGAAGACAGCATCTTGTCGAAGCGTGCTTTCTCAACGTTCAGGATCTTACCTTTCAGCGGCAGGATAGCCTGGTTTTTACGGTTACGACCCTGCTTGGCACTACCGCCCGCAGAGTCACCCTCCACAATGTAGAGTTCAGAAAGGGCTGGGTCTTTTTCCTGACAGTCTGCCAGTTTGCCCGGTAGACCAGCCAAGTCCAACGCACCTTTACGGCGGGTCATTTCACGTGCTTTGCGTGCTGCTTCACGGGCACGTGATGCGTCGATGATCTTGGTACATACCGTTTTGGCGTCAGCTGGGTTTTCCAACAGGAACTCGCTCAGCTTCTCACCCATGGTCGATTCAACCGCCGGCTTCACTTCACTCGATACCAGCTTGTCTTTTGTCTGGCTTGAGAACTTAGGATCCGGCACTTTCACCGATACAACCGCCGTTAGGCCCTCACGGGCATCATCACCGGATGTCGCCGTTTTGGCTTTCTTCGAATAGCCTTCCTTATCCATGAAGTTATTCAGGGTACGAGTCAGTGCACCACGGAAACCAGCAAGGTGGGTACCACCATCGCGCTGCGGGATGTTGTTAGTGAAACAGTAGATGTTTTCTTGGAAACCATCGTTCCACTGCATCGCCACTTCCACACCGATACCATCTTCGCGGGTAAACTCGAAGTGGAAGACTTTCGGGTGGATTGGCGTTTTGTTGCGGTTAAGGTGCTCAACGAAAGCACGGATACCACCTTCATACATGAAGTGATCCTGCTTGTCTTCCTCACGCTCATCAATCAGCTTGATTGACACGCCGGAGTTCAGGAACGACAGTTCACGCAGGCGCTTAGCCAGGATTTCATATTGAAATTCAATATTGCTGAAGGTCTCTGCACTCGGCCAGAAACGGATACGGGTACCGGTTTTCTCGGTCTCGCCAATGATACCTAGTGGCGCTTGAGGCTCACCATGGTGGTACACCTGCTGGTGGACAGAACCACCACGGTGGATAGTCAGCTCGACTTTTTCAGACAGGGCGTTAACAACAGAAACACCTACCCCGTGCAGACCACCGGATACCTTGTACGAGTTGTCATCGAACTTACCACCAGCGTGCAGTACCGTCATGATAACTTCTGCCGCCGACACGCCTTCTTCAGGGTGCATTTCAGTCGGAATACCACGACCATCATCACTCACAGACACAGAGCCATCTTCGTGGATGGTGACAATGATATCTTCACAGTGGCCAGCAAGAGCTTCGTCGATAGAGTTATCGACTACCTCAAATACCATGTGGTGCAAGCCTGTACCGTCATCGGTATCGCCAATATACATCCCTGGGCGCTTACGTACCGCATCAAGGCCCTTAAGTACCTTGATACTTGATGAATCGTAGTTGTTGGACATTGAGTTACTCTCGCTTAAATTATCCTGCGGTTATTTTACCGTGTTCCACATGAAACATCTTGCCATTTTCATCATGCATTTCCGCTATTTGGTCAATGCTGATCGCACTGATGAAGACTTGCGCCCCGGTCTCTTTCAACCGTTGCGCCAACAGTGCCCGACGATGGCTATCCAGCTCGGAAGCAAAATCATCAATTAAATATATACACTGCTTACCCGTTGCTTCGGTCAGGTGCAATCCTTGCGCAAGGCGCAAAGCACACATCATCAGCTTGAGCTGACCGCGGGAAAGCACATCCTCTACTGGGGTGCCGGCTACCTTCACCCGCAAGTCCGCTTTATGCGGGCCGCTGGCGGTGTAACCCAGTTGGCTATCCCGTTCGAAATTACGCTGAAGCAATTCAGCATAAGGGGTGTCTTTTTCCCAACCCCGGTAGTACCCGAGTTGGATATCAAATTCAGGCAAAAAGACTTCGCAGATCTCTTTGGCTTTGAGTTTTACCGCCTCGAGATAATCATGACGCCATTGCGAAATCTCTTCAGCCAACAGGCTAAGTTCCTGATCCCAGTAACTCAGCTCCCGGTAATGCCGCGCCGTTTTGAGCAAGGCATTGCGCTGTTTGGTTAGTCGCTTGACCCTTGACCAAGCATGATAAAACTGGGGTTCCACGTGAAACACACCCCAATCAATGAATGAGCGACGGAACTTCGGCCCACCGATTAGCAAATCAAACCCTTCCGGCGTGATCAGCTGCAACGGTAGTAACTGGGCGAGCTGGGCCAGCTTTTGGCTCCCTTCCCCACCGATTTTCAACTCGGTCGTACCATCGCGCTTTTTGTTGATGCCAACAGGCAGCTCGAAAGACGAAGAAGATTGCAACCGCCCATGGACAAACAGCTCTTGCTGGTCATGGCGGATCACCCGCCCTGTAAGATGACTACGGAAAGAGCGGCCATGGCCGAGATAATGGATCGCTTCCAAAACACTGGTCTTGCCGCTGCCGTTGGCACCAACAAGAAAATTGAAGCCTGGTGACAATGACAGGTCACAGGCTTCTATATTCCGGAAATCTTTGACGATCAGACGTGTTAACGACATGACCCTATAGCCTGATTGGCATCACCACGTACATGGCATCACCGCTGGCACTGTCTTCCAACAAGGCACTGGCATTGGCATCGGTCAGCGACCAGCGTACCTGCTCACACTTGAGTGTATTGAGCACATCCAACACATAGCTGACATTGAAACCAATTTCGAGTGGTTCACCCTGGTAGTCGACATCCAGGAACTCTTCCGCTTCTTCCTGCTCTGGGTTATTGGCCGTGATACGCATTTCACCCTGTGACAGGTTCAACCTCACACCACGGAATTTCTCGTTCGACAGGATGGCGGCACGGGAAAAAGCCTTGCGCAGTTCATCACAGCTCGCTTCCACGACCTTGGTGCTATTCTGTGGCATCACCCGACGATAATCAGGGAAGCGACCATCTACCAGCTTAGAAGTAAACACGAAATTGTTCACCTCGGCGCGAATATTGGAGTGACCGATCTGCAGGCGAACCGCATCTTCAGGACTATCAAGCAGGCGCATCAGCTCCATAACCCCTTTACGCGGGACAATGATCTGCTTGGCAGGCAGCTCGGTGCTGGTTGATACCGAGCACACCGCCATCCGGTGGCCGTCAGTCGCGACCGAACGCAACAACTGGCCATCGGTTTCAAACAGCATGCCGTTGAGGTAATAACGCACATCTTGGTGGGCCATCGAAAACTGGGTGCTGTCGATAAGCTGGCGCATCTGGCCCTGAGGAAGGGTGATTTCCACTTCGCTCTGCCAGTCTTCGATATTCGGGAAATCGGCAGCTGGTAGAACAGATAGCGTATAGCGACTGCGACCAGAGCGGATAATCGCACGATCCCCTTCCAGGGAAATCGCAATATTAGCACTGTCAGGCAGGCCACGACAGATATCGAGGAACTTGCGTGACGGTACGGTCACGGCGCCTTCCTCGAAGTCGCCTTCCAAAGCCAGCTTGGCAATCATCTCAACTTCGAGATCGGTACCAGTCATCGACAGGCAGCCCTGCTCGACAACCAACAGAATATTGCCGAGGATCGGCAATGAAGGACGGCTACCCAATGCACCAGAAACCTGCTGCAGGGGTTTTAATAGCTGTTCGCGTGCAACTGTAAATTTCATATTAAGATGACAGTGTTCTTATTAGGTTAGAATAATCTTCTTTGATGTCATGGCTTTCCTCACGCAGCTGCTCAATCTTGCGGCATGCGTGTAGCACCGTAGTATGGTCCCGACCACCAAAGGCATCACCGATCTCCGGCAAGCTGTGGTTGGTTAGTTCTTTGGCCAACGCCATCGCCATTTGGCGTGGACGGGCAACCGAGCGGGAACGGCGCTTGGATAGCATATCAGCCATCTTAATTTTATAGTACTCGGCCACGGTCTTTTGAATATTATCAATAGTGACCAGTTTTTCCTGCAAGGCGAGCAAATCGCGCAGTGCCTCACGGACAAAATCAATGGTAATCGCCCGACCGGTAAAATTGGCATTGGCAATCACCCGGTTCAGCGCCCCTTCCAACTCGCGGACATTGGAGCGCAGGCGCTTGGCAATGAAGAACGCCACTTCGTCTGCCAAGCGGATATTGTGGTCTTCAGCCTTCTTCATCAGGATCGCCACGCGGGTTTCCAGCTCAGGCGGCTCAATCGCCACCGTCAGGCCCCAACCAAAACGAGATTTAAGGCGATCCTCCACCCCGTTGATCTCTCGCGGATAGCGGTCGGAAGTCAGGATGATCTGCTGGTTGCCCTCCAGTAGCGCATTAAACGTGTGGAAGAACTCTTCCTGCGAGCGCTCCTTGTTGGCGAAAAACTGGATGTCATCGATCAGCAGGGCATCGACACTGCGGTAGTAACGTTTGAACTCTTCAATGGCATTGTTCTGCAGCGCCTTGACCATATCTTGGACAAAGCGCTCTGAATGCATGTACACCACCTTGGCGTTGGGTTTGCGATCGGCGATCGCATTGCCCACCGCATGTAGCAAGTGGGTTTTACCTAGCCCGGTCCCCCCATAGAGGAACAGCGGGTTATAGGCCGCACCCGGGTTATCGGCAACCTGACGACAGGCAGCCAGACCCAACTGGTTCGACTTACCCTCAACAAAGTTATTGAAGTTGTGTTTCGGGTTCACGTTAGAACGGTAACCCGCCTGTGATTCAGGCTGGACCGGCGATGGTGCTGGCTCCCAAGTCCGCGAAGGCGCATCGTCTTCTAGCGTTGGGGCCGATGCCACGTGGGTTGGAGCCGGTGTCAATGCCGGCGGGGGGGCCACAGGCTGAGGCGGCGGGGCAACAACCGGCTTACTGCCGACCTCAAATCGCAAGATTGGCACATCGTTACCGCAGAACTCATTGAGCAGACGGTTGATGTTGTTGAGGTACTTATCGCGCACCCAATCCAGCACAAAGCGGTTAGGGGCGAAAAGGGTCAACGTATTGTCGCTCAACTCGGCTTGAAGCGGTCGAACCCACATACTGAATTCTGTTGCAGGGAGTTCTTCTTGAAGGCGTTGAAGGCACTGCAACCAAAGCGAAGATGACAAGCTCGACTCCACACTGAATAACAAAACACGAAAAGGGATGCAATTTTATACCCGCTGGCTCAGGATCGCCAGCAAAGAGATCGCAGATCAAGTGAATAAGATCAGACTTATTCACATAGATCGCACAATATTATTGTTGATCACCACAATTTTACCCCTGCTTACCCACAAATCCATGAACATCGGTCACTCAATAAACATACTTTTTGTTATTTAAAATAACTCCAAGTTATTTATGGAAACCAGTTATCAACAGATAGGATGATTCAAACAGAACATCATCACAGCAACCTGAGGAGTAAACAGGATGAAAAGCTGGGTAACAACTTCATTGACTGCAATCGCCCTAACCTTGTCTGTTAGCCAAGCCGCGATGGCTGCCACCGATGTAAAAGTAGGAATGTCAGGACGCTATTTCCCTTTTACTTTTGTTAAGCAAGATCAGCTACAAGGTTTTGAGGTCGATCTGTGGAACGAAATCGGCAAACGCAATGACTACAATGTCGAATTTGTTACCGCTAACTTCTCTGGCCTGTTCGGTTTGCTGGAAACCGGTCGTATCGACACCATCTCTAACCAGATCACTATGACCGATGAGCGTAAAGCCAAATACCTGTTCTCCGAGCCTTATGTGGTTGATGGTGCACAGTTAGTCGTTCGCAAGGGCAATGACACGATCACCAGCACCGAGGATCTGGCCGGTAAAACCGTCGGCGTCAACCTGGGATCGAACTACGAACAGCTGCTACGCAAGCTCGATACTGACGGTAAGATCCAAATTAAAACCTACGACACCGGTATCGAGCACGATGTGGCCCTGGGCCGTACCGATGCATTCGTAATGGACCGTCTGTCGTCACTTGAGCTAATCAAGAAAGCCAACCTGCCGCTACAGCTGGCTGGCGAACCGTTCGAGAAGATTGAAAACGCCTGGCCATTTGTTGAGGGCGAAAAAGGCGAAAAGCTTCGCGACGAAGTCAACGTTGCGCTTGAGGCAATGCGCAAAGACGGCACCTTGGCTGAGATTTCCATCAAGTGGTTTGATGCCGACATCACCCACTAACTCCGCCTGCTCTCCTTCATAATCACAAGACTCACCCTCGGGTGGGTCTTTGTCGCTGATAAACCACGGTAAATAAGAAGACACCATTATGGGTTTTGATTTTGACTACATGCTTTCCCTTATGCCGATCCTGTTCAACTACCTCGGCACCACCATGGGAATGGCACTTTGGGGCCTAGTATTCGCCCTGATCATTGCATTGGTACTGGCCTTGCTTCGCATTTACCGTATGCCGGTACTCGATCAGCTTAGCCAGCTTTATATCAGCTTCTTCCGCGGCACTCCGCTGCTGGTTCAACTGTTCCTGCTCTATTACGGCCTGCCGCAAGTCATGCCGGTATTTGTCGGCCTCGACGCCTTTACCGCAGCAATTATCGGCCTGAGCCTTCACTTTGCCGCCTACATGGCCGAGAGTATCCGGGCTGCAATTATTGGTATCGACCGCAGCCAGCGGGAAGCCAGCCTGTCGATAGGCATGACCGAGTTGCAGGCAATGCGCCGGATTATCCTGCCACAGGCCACCCGAGTCGCCCTGCCTTCGTTGATGAATTATTTCATCGACATGATCAAATCGACCTCGCTGGCCTTTACCCTCGGGGTAGCAGAAATCATGGCTACGGCCCAGATGGAAGCCTCTTCAAGCTTCAAGTTCTTCGAAGCCTTCCTTGCCGTTGCCCTGATTTACTGGGGTATCGTCCTTGTCCTGACCCGGGTGCAAAACTGGGCAGAAGCTAAACTCAACAGGGCCTACACACGATGATAAAGATTGAAAACCTGACTAAACGCTTTGGTGATGCGACGATTTTCTCCGGCTTGGATCTGACTATAAGCAAAGGGGAGATCGTAGTGGTGATCGGCCCTTCGGGTACCGGTAAATCCACCCTGCTCCGGTGCATCAATTTCCTCGAAACCGCTGATGAAGGACACCTAACACTCGGCGATGTCTCGGTTGAGAGTATGCAGGCCGGCCAGAAAGATATTTTGGCCCTACGCCGAAAAACCGGCTTCGTGTTCCAGAACTATGCCTTGTTTGCCCACCTGACAGCGAGACAGAATATTGCTGAAGGTCTCATCACAGTTAAAGGCTGGAACAAAGAGGAAGCCTATAACAAAGCGCAGCAGATCTTAGACGATATCGGTCTGGGCGATAAAGGCGACCACTACCCGGCCGCATTGTCAGGCGGACAGCAGCAGCGGGTCGGCATAGGCCGGGCCATGGCACTTGAAGCCGAGCTGCTGCTGTTTGACGAGCCGACATCGGCACTGGATCCCGAATGGGTCGGCGAGGTGCTGAGCCTGATGCAAAAACTGGCGACCCGCCACCAGACCATGTTGGTCGTCACCCACGAAATGCAATTTGCCCGCGAAGTGGCCGATCGAGTGATCTTTATGGCCGATGGCAGTTTCGTCGAGCAAGGCACACCGGATCAGATCTTCGGTAACCCGCAAGATCCGAGGCTGAAAAAGTTCCTGAGCCAGGTCGGGATCCGTTAAGGATCCTTGCACTCCAGCGTATAGGAAGTATAATTCAGCGCCCGCAGTTCTCTGCTGGGCATAATTATTGACTATTTAAGAGTCAGTGATTACAATTCCGCCTCTTTGATTAGAGGCAACGACTGAAAACAGTCGCTAAACTCTAAGCAAACTTAAAAACTGATCAGTTAATTTAAGGTAAAACCCATGAAACGCACTTTTCAACCTTCAGTTCTAAAGCGCAAGCGTACTCACGGCTTCCGTGCACGCATGGCTACTAAGAACGGTCGCGCAACAATCAATGCTCGTCGCGCTAAAGGCCGTAAGCGTCTTTCTAAGTAATCGCTAGATTATTTTGAGTAAGCT
Source organism: Photobacterium gaetbulicola (assembly GCF_003025515.1). NCBI lineage: Bacteria > Pseudomonadati > Pseudomonadota > Gammaproteobacteria > Vibrionales > Vibrionaceae > Photobacterium > Photobacterium gaetbulicola. The sequence continues at coordinate 26,967 of NZ_PYME01000027.1, forward strand.
CGCTTTCTCTCGGGAGTTACGTCTGTTAACTCCCGAACATTACAAAAAAGTCTTCCAGCAAGCTCATCGTGCTGGCTCTCCCCATTTAACTATTCTTGCCCGCAATAACAACCTTGACCATCCGCGTCTTGGCTTGGCTGTCCCTAAGAAACAGATCAAAACCGCCGTTGGCCGTAACAAATTCAAACGTATCGTGCGTGAGAGTTTCCGCCAGAAGCAACACGATCTGCCGGCGAAGGATTTTGTCGTTATCGCCAAGAAGAGTGCCAGTGAGTTGAGCAACGAAGAACTTTTCAAGCTGCTAGATAAATTATGGCATCGCCTGTCTCGCCCTTCGCGTGGCTAGTCATTGGACTAGTCCGCTTTTACCAACTGGCAATTAGCCCTCTCATCGGGCCTCGTTGTCGCTTCACCCCTACCTGTTCCCAATACGCGATCGAAGCCATAAAAACGCACGGAGCAATAAAAGGAGGTTGGTTCGCGGCGAAACGTCTATTAAGATGTCATCCTTTAAACGACGGTGGTTATGACCCCGTTCCGCCAACCAAGCATAACGACAGAGATAATTAACGATGGATTCCCAACGCAATATTCTGTTAATTGCCCTACTGTTTGTCTCTTTCCTACTGTTCCAACAGTGGAATGCCGACAGCAACCCGCAACCGCAGGGTGTAGCGCAACAAGTAACTCACAGTGGTGATGTCCCTTCGCATTCCGCTGACGGCCAGCCTATCACTGACCAAAGCACCTCAAACAACCTTATCACCATTAACACTGATGTACTGGCGCTTACTGTCGATACGCTTGGTGGTGACATCATCGAAGCCAAACTACTGGCTTACGACAACGAATTGGAATCGGAAGACCCATTCGTTCTTCTGAAAAATGACCAGGGCCACAGCTACACGGCTCAATCAGGTCTTATCGGTGCCCAGGGTATCGATACAGCAGCCGGCCGTGCCCAGCTACAAGTTTCTGCTGACAGCTTCACGCTAGAAGATGGCCAGGACGAACTACGTGTTCCAATGACCTACGAGCAGGACGGCATCAGCTACACCAAAACCATCATCGTTAAGCGCAACAGCTACGCTGTTGATGTTGAATACAGCATCAACAACCAATCAGAGCAGCCAGCCAGCGTGCAGATGTATGCCCAGCTGAAGCAAAACCTGATGGATGACGGTGGCAGCCTAACCATGCCAACTTACCGTGGCGGTGCCTACTCGGCTGACAACGTGAAGTACAAGAAATACAGCTTCGATGATATGCAGGACAAGAACCTGAACCTGGATATGAACCAAGGCTGGGCGGCGATGATGCAGCACTACTTCGTCACTGCATGGATCCCGCGCGCAGAGCAAGCGAGCAACCTATACACCCGTACCAGCAATGGTCAGGGCTACATCGGTGTTCGCATGCCAACCACAACGGTTGTACCGGGTAGTGAGGAATCACTAACAGCAACACTGTGGGTAGGTCCTAAGCTGCAAGACCAGATGGCTGCGACCGCTAACAACCTTAACCTAACCGTTGATTACGGCTGGCTATGGTTCATCGCAAGCCCACTACACAGCCTGCTGTCGTTCATCCAGAGTATCGTGGTGAACTGGGGTCTGGCGATCATCATCCTGACTTTCATCGTTCGTGGTGCGATGTACCCGCTGACCAAAGCGCAGTACACTTCGATGGCGAAGATGCGTATGCTGCAGCCAAAACTGCAGGCAATGCGTGAGCGCCTAGGCGACGACCGCCAGCGCATGAGCCAGGAAATGATGGAGCTGTACAAGAAAGAGAAAGTGAACCCGCTGGGTGGCTGTCTACCAATCTTGCTACAGATGCCAATCTTCATCGCCCTATACTGGGCACTGATGGAATCAGTTGAACTGCGTCACGCACCGTTCTTCGGTTGGATTCACGACTTGTCAGCACAGGATCCGTTCTACATCCTGCCGCTGCTGATGGGTGCGACCATGTTCCTGATCCAGAAGATGAGCCCGACAACGGTAACAGACCCGATGCAGCAGAAGATCATGACCTTCATGCCGGTGATGTTCACCTTCTTCTTCCTGTTCTTCCCGTCAGGCCTGGTGCTTTACTGGCTGGTATCGAACATTGTAACGCTGATCCAGCAGACGCTGATTTACCGTTCGCTGGAGAAGAAAGGCCTGCATAGCAAATAATGCAGACCCACGTTGAGATAGAAGGCGGCCTGCGGGCCGCCTTTTTTATTCCCTTAACCCCAAGCGCTTGCCATTGCTGGGCAATCGCCACTACTCTGTTTACAATTGCAGCGTATTTATCAAGCTAAGCCAAAATTATGACTGAACATACAGATACCATAGTTGCCCAAGCCACTCCGCCGGGACGAGGCGGCGTCGGCATTATCCGCGTCTCGGGCCCGAAAGCCAAAGAAGTCGCCCTTGCCGTTGCCGGCCGCGAACTCAAGCCACGCTATGCCGAGTACCTGCCCTTCAAGAATGAAGATGGCACGGCATTGGATCAAGGTATTGCGTTGTTCTTCAAGGGACCGAACTCTTTTACTGGTGAAGACGTCCTTGAGCTGCAGGGCCATGGCGGCCCGGTACTGATGGATATGATGATCCGCCGCATCCTGGCAATCGACGGCATTCGAGCAGCCCGGCCGGGGGAGTTCTCCGAACGTGCCTTCATGAACGACAAGCTCGACCTGGCACAAGCAGAGGCGATTGCCGACCTGATTGATGCCAGCTCAGAGGAAGCGGCGAAAAGTGCCTTCAAATCGCTTCAGGGCGCCTTCTCGACCCGGGTTAACGAACTGGTCGAGGCCCTTATCCATCTGCGTATCTATGTCGAAGCCGCCATAGACTTCCCGGAAGAGGAAATCGACTTCCTGTCCGACGGCAAGGTTGCCGGCGATCTCGATGGCATTATCGGCCGCCTCGATGCGGTACGCCGCGAAGCCAACCAGGGGGCAATTATGCGCGAAGGGATGAAGGTGGTTATCGCCGGTCGTCCCAATGCCGGTAAGTCCAGCCTGCTCAACGCCCTGTCCGGCAAAGACAGCGCTATTGTCACCGACATCGCAGGCACCACCCGTGACGTCCTGCGCGAGCATATCCACATCGATGGCATGCCGCTGCATATCATCGACACCGCCGGCCTGCGCGAGGCTTCTGACGAAGTAGAGCGCATCGGTATCGAACGCGCATGGGAAGAAATCCAGCAGGCAGACCGCGTGCTGTTCATGGTCGACAGCACCACCACCGACGCCACTGACCCGGCAGAGATCTGGCCAGAGTTCGTCGAACGCCTGCCGCAAGGCTTGGGCATCACAGTGATCCGCAACAAGGTCGAGCTCACGGGCGAAAAGACCGGGATCTGCCACGTCAACAACCCAACCCTGATCCGCCTATCAGCCCGCACCGGTGATGGCGTAGAGCCACTGCGTGAGCACCTCAAGGAGTGTATGGGCTTTGCCGGCACGACCGAAGGGGGCTTTATGGCCCGCCGCCGTCACCTTGATGCCCTGGAGCGCGCAGCCAGCCACTTGGAAACGGGTAAAGAGCAGCTGGAAGGCTTCATGGCTGGGGAAATCCTGGCCGAAGAACTGCGCCTCGCCCAGCAGCACCTGAGTGAGATCACCGGCGAGTTCACCTCCGATGATCTGCTCGGCCGGATCTTTACCTCGTTCTGTATCGGTAAATAACCGAGCCCGCCAACGCGATCCCCTTCGCAGCCTGCTTCGGATCCTCGGGGCAGGCTGTGAATAACCTTTCGGAAAAGATCCTCCTTACCGCAAGATCAGGCTTTCATCCCTGCTCTGAGCCAGTACAATGCTGTGTATAAATTTGTTGTGAATATCTACACAGGTATGTATACCATGAGCCACATCACCCTTATTACCGGCAGTACCCTCGGAGGCGCCGAATATGTCGCCGATCACCTCAGCGAACTGCTGGAGCAAGCCGGCCACAGCACCGAGATCATCAATCAGGCCGAACTGGAACAGCTTCCGACTGACAATATTTGGCTGGTGGTCTGCTCCACCCACGGTGCCGGCGAGTTTCCTGACAATTTCCAGCCTTTCGTAGAACAATTGACCAGCCAGCAGCCGGATCTTGCCCGCTTACACTATGGTGTGATCGGTCTGGGTGACTCCAGCTACGATACCTTCTGTGCCGCAGCCAAGAATATCGATCAACTACTGGCAAAACTGGGGGCGATCCGCCTCGGAGAGCGATTGGAAATTGATGTTTCACAGGATCCGGTACCGGAAGATCCAGCTGAGGCATGGTTGGACAACTGGAAAAAAAACCTAAACTGAGCAAAAAACACACAGATTTTTACTCAGAATTATACGATCCGTAAACTTTTTTCTGTGGATAACTATAGATCTAAACAGTGATCAACCAATAGTTATCCATTTAATAACTTCTAGGCTCATATTCGCTTGTTGATAACTACCGTTTTTGATCCCAGCTAATCCTTGTAGAGATCCATGCCGTTCCACAACAAATGATCCTTCCTAACATCATGATCATAAGGATCATTTATCACTTATCCACACGATCGGTGGATCCATATAATAGATCTAACAGAAGATCTATTTAAAAGATCTTATCTATATTCAAAATGTGATTTCCCTCCGGATCAAATGATCTTCAGTAAGGATTCTCTCAACGACGGAAACAGGATAGAATGTTGCACCTTTGCTCAAAGATAAATCACTGGCAATTTTGAATACCCGAGGTAGTTTCATGTTTTACCAGGACAATTTTGATGTCATCGTCGTAGGTGGCGGCCATGCAGGAACAGAAGCTGCATTGGCAGCAGCCCGTATGGGCCAAAAAACCCTGCTGCTGACACACAACATTGATACGTTGGGACAGATGTCATGCAACCCAGCAATCGGCGGGATCGGGAAAGGACACCTGGTTAAAGAAGTTGACGCCCTTGGAGGTTTAATGGCCCGGGCGATCGATAAGGGTGGGATCCAGTTCCGTACCTTGAATTCGTCGAAAGGCCCTGCTGTTAGGGCGACACGTGCCCAAGCAGACCGCGCCCTGTACAAAGCTGCAGTTCGCGAAGCGCTGGAAAACCAGCCGAACCTGATGTTATTCCAACAGGCGGTTGATGATCTGATCATCGAAAACGATCGCGTCGTTGGTGCCGTGACAGAAATGGGCCTTAAGTTCCGTGCCAAGGCTGTCGTTTTGACCGTAGGGACCTTCCTGGGCGGCAAGATCCACATTGGCCTGGAAAACTACAGCGGGGGCCGTGCTGGGGATCCACCGTCGATCACTCTGGCTGCGCGCTTGCGTGAATTGCCTTTCCGTGTCGATCGTCTTAAGACGGGGACACCACCGCGTATCGATGCCCGTAGTGTCGACTTCAGTCAGCTGCAGGCTCAGCATGGTGACAATCCGACACCGTTGTTCTCGTTCATGGGTAAAGCCTCGGATCATCCACGACAGATCCCGTGTTTTATTACCCACACCAATGAGAAAACCCACGATGTGATCCGTAACAACTTGGATCGCAGCCCGATGTATTCGGGTGTGATCGAGGGGATCGGGCCTCGTTACTGCCCATCGATCGAAGACAAGGTGATGCGCTTTGCCGATAAGGACAGCCACCAGATCTTCATTGAACCGGAAGGGTTGACGACGCACGAATTGTACCCGAACGGCATCTCCACCAGCTTGCCGTTTGATGTCCAGATGCAGATTGTCCGCTCGATGAAGGGCTTCGAAAATGCCAACATCGTCCGCCCGGGTTATGCCATCGAATATGATTTCTTTGATCCGCGTGATTTGAAGCAGACCTTCGAGACCAAATTCATCAATGGCTTGTTCTTTGCCGGCCAGATCAACGGTACCACCGGCTACGAAGAAGCCGCAGCCCAAGGTTTGCTGGCTGGTATGAATGCCGCCCTGCAGGCGCAAGGCCGTGAAGGCTGGAGCCCACGCCGTGACCAGGCCTACATGGGTGTATTGATTGACGATTTGTCGACCATGGGGACCAAAGAGCCGTACCGTATGTTTACATCACGCGCGGAATACCGTTTGTTGCTACGTGAAGACAACGCGGATTTGCGCCTGACCGAAATCGGTCGTGAGTTTGGCTTGGTCGATGATGAGCGCTGGGCTCGTTTCAACCAGAAATTGGAGAATATGGAGCAGGAACGTCAGCGCCTAAAAAGTATTTGGGTAACCCCAACCTCAGAGCAGGTTGAGGCGGTTAACCAAATTCTCAAAACGCCTATCGTCCGCGAGGCGAGCGGTGAAGACTTGCTGCGCCGCCCGGAAGTGACCTACAACCAGCTTACCAACATCGAGATGTTTGGCCCGGCCCACGAAGATAGCCAGGCGAGCGAGCAGGTTGAAATCCAAGTGAAATATCAGGGCTATATCGACCGCCAGAAAGACGAAGTCGAAAAATCGTTGCGTCACGAGAAGACCAAGCTACCGTTCGATCTTGACTACAGCGTGGTTAAAGGCCTATCGAACGAAGTGATTGCCAAGCTTAACGACGCCAAACCGGAAACCATCGGTATGGCCTCGCGTATTTCAGGCATCACCCCGGCAGCAATTTCCCTGCTGCTTGTGTATCTCAAGAAGCAAGGTTTGCTGAAAAAAGGCGAATAGGAGTAAGTTGTGAAACAACGTCTGGTGCAACTGATAGCGCAAACTGATCTCGCAGTCACAGAACAGCAAATTGACCAGCTCGTTGGCTATGTAGCCATGCTGGATAAATGGAATAAAGCGTATAATCTGACATCGGTACGTGATCCGTATGAGATGTTGGTGAAACATATTATGGATAGTATTGTGGTAAGCCCTCATCTAGACGGTGAGCGGTTTATCGATGTCGGTACCGGCCCGGGATTGCCAGGGATCCCTCTGGCGATCATGAACCCGGACAAACAGTTCACCTTATTGGACAGCCTGGGCAAGCGGATCCGTTTTATCCGTCAGGTGATCCATGAACTGAAGATCAACAATGTCACTCCGGTCCAGAGCCGGGTTGAGGAATTCCAGCCTGAAATCGGCTTCGATGCCGTACTCAGCCGCGCCTTTGCCTCGATGAATGACATGGTCTCCTGGTGCCACCACCTTCCTGCCAGCGATGGGTGTTTTCTGGCGCTGAAGGGGCAATTTAATCAACAGGAAGTGACAGAACTGCCGGAATGGTGTTCTGTGACGGAAGTCAAATCTTTGCAAGTTCCGGAGTTAGAAGGCGAGCGCCATCTAGTAATCTTGACAGCAAAGGATTAACGGATGAGGTTTTTTTGTGGGAAGAGTCATAGCGGTAGCCAACCAGAAGGGAGGCGTGGGTAAAACCACAACATGTGTCAACTTGGCAGCGTCACTGGCGGCCACGCAGCGCAAGGTATTGGTTATTGATCTGGATCCCCAGGGCAATGCCACCATGGCCAGTGGTGTAGACAAATACCAAGTCGATGCAACGGCTTATGAGCTTCTTGTCGAAGAAACTGCATTCCACGATGTCGTGATCACCGACACCACTGGCGGCTATCACCTGATAGCTGCCAACGGTGATGTCACGGCGGCAGAAATCAAATTGATGGAAGTCTTCGCCCGCGAGGTAAGGTTGCGTAATGCCTTAGAGGTAGTTCGTGATAACTATGATTTCATCTTTATTGATTGTCCTCCTGCCTTAAACCTTCTTACAATCAATGCAATGACAGCTGCAGACTCTGTTCTGGTTCCTATGCAGTGCGAATATTTCGCCCTCGAAGGGCTGACGGCATTGATGGACACCATCAGTAAACTCACCGCCGTCGTCAATAGCGAGCTGAAAATTGAAGGGTTGCTGCGAACCATGTATGACCCGCGCAACCGGCTGGCAAGTGAAGTTTCCCAGCAACTCAAGAAGCATTTTGGCGACAAGGTATATCGCACCGTTATTCCGCGCAATGTTCGTTTGGCCGAAGCACCTAGCCACGGTCGACCGGCCATGTACTACGACAAGTATTCGAGTGGTGCCAAAGCTTACTTGGCTTTGGCCGGTGAAATTATCCGCCGTGACGAGCTGGCAAAAAATGCCGGTGCGGTCGATGCATAAAGGGTAACCATGAACATGAATAAACGGGGTCTGGGAAAAGGCCTTGATGCCTTGCTGGCCACCAGCTCTGTTGCCGCGACTAAGCAGCAGCAGGCAGACAAAGCACAAACATTGTCGGCTGATGGCAACTTGAGGGAATTGGCGATTAGCCAACTAGCGCCGGGCCGTTACCAGCCCCGGAAAGATATGTCGGATGAGGCATTGGCCGAATTGGCAGAATCAATCCGTGCCCAAGGGGTGATCCAGCCTATCGTGGTGCGCGAAATGGCGCCGCAGCAGTTTGAGATCATCGCCGGGGAGAGGCGCTGGCGTGCTTCGCGTCAAGCGGGCCTTCAGAAAGTCCCTTGTATTATTAAGGATGTCAACGACCGGGCCACTGTGGCGATTGCTCTGATTGAGAATATCCAGCGTGAAGATCTCAATGCGATAGAGGAAGCACAGGCACTGGAGCGGCTACAGAGTGAGTTCTCACTGACTCACCAGCAGGTGGCCGAAGCGGTCGGTAAGTCCCGCGCTGCGGTATCGAACTTGCTGCGTCTCAATCAGCTTGAAGCGCCAGTCAAGCGGATGGTGGAGCAAAAGCAGCTGGAAATGGGCCATGCCCGTGCCTTGCTTGCCCTGCCCGATGAGCAGCAGTTGGAAGCGGCGCAAATTGTTGTAGCCAAGATGTTAACGGTTCGTGATGCCGAGCGCTTGGTGAAGAAGATGCTGACGCCGGAACCTGAGCCAAAAGTAGCCGTGGCTAACCCGCGAATCGAAGCGGTAGAAAACCAGCTAAGTGAGCAGTTTGGCACCCAGGTGGCGATAAATCAGCAGAAAAATGGCAAAGGAAAGATCGTTATCAGTTTTGATCAGGCCGACAAGCTTCAGCAAATTATTGCAATGCTAGGTCACGAAATGTGATCTGAAACGTGCATATTTTGTTGCAAAAATTACAACATCGTGATCAAGTTATTGTGTTGTAAAATCTAACATCTTTTTTTGCTGCGATTAGATTGCATTCAATCTAATGAGCCGTATAATTTTCGCTGTTTTCCCAGCACGTCGTAAGTGCAGTGGAACGGACTCGAGGAACGAATACATGGTATCGGCGCTAGTTAGACCGGGACGCCAGTTGGCGAAACGGTTGCTGTTGCTACAATCTGGCGTCGTTTTGATAACGGCAATCATGGCAGTTTTTGCTGTCAGTGTTGACTGGGGAATCTCTGCATTAATCGGCGGCGGCATTTTTGTGATTGCCAATGCTGTCTTTGCGACCTGTGCGTTTTTGTTCAGCGGTGCCCGCAAGGCCCGTTTGATCATGGCGTCTTTCTATGGTGGTGAAGTGCTGAAAATTCTCATCACGGTCATCCTGTTTGCCATTGTTTACCTGTATGTCGAGGTGGAACTTGTTCCCCTCAAACTGACCTATTTGCTGGCTCTTGGGATCAATATCTTTGGGCCGGTTTTATTCATTAACAACAACAAATAGGATGAGTTATGGCTGCGCCAGGTGAAGCGCTAACGCCGTCAGGCTACATCACTCACCACCTGACTAACTTGTCAGTCGGTGAGGGATTCTGGGCGGTACATATAGATAGCCTGTTTTTCTCAGCCCTGACCGGTCTACTCTTTCTTTGGGTATTCCGTAAGGCTGCGAAAACAGCGACATCAGGAGTTCCTGGGAAACTACAGTGTTTTGTGGAAATGGTAGTTGAGTTCGTTGACGACAACGTCAAAGAAACCTTCCATGGCCGCAACCCGCTGATAGCTCCTTTGGCTCTGACCATTTTCTGCTGGATTTTGCTGATGAACATCATGGACTTAGTGCCAATTGATTTTCTTCCGTATCCTGCTGAACATTGGTTGGGTATTCCTTACCTTAAGGTGGTACCGAGTGCTGATGTCAACATCACCATGTCAATGGCGCTGGGCGTTTTTGCCTTGATGATCTACTACAGCATCAAAGTAAAAGGTCTCGGTGGCTTTGCGAAAGAACTGGCTCTTCACCCGTTCAATCACCCGGTCATGATCCCGTTCAACCTGCTTCTTGAAATTGTTTCGCTCCTGGCGAAGCCGCTTTCATTGGGTATGCGTCTGTTCGGTAACATGTTCGCCGGTGAGGTGGTGTTTATCCTAATCGCGGCACTTATGCCGTGGTGGGCACAATGGCTGGGCTCGGTACCGTGGGCAATTTTCCACGTTCTAGTCATTACAATTCAAGCATTCGTGTTTATGATGTTGACTATTGTGTACCTGTCTCAGGCGCATGAAGACAATCATTAACGATTATTTGTAAATTATTCAATTTTTTACTGGCACTTTAGCCGACAACTATAAACTGGAGATAGTGATGGAAACTTTACTAAGCTTTTCTGCAATTGCCGTGGGCATTATTGTAGGTCTTGCTGCACTGGGTACTGCGATCGGCTTCGCCCTTCTTGGTGGTAAATTCCTTGAAGGTGCTGCACGCCAGCCTGAAATGGCTCCAATGCTACAGGTTAAGATGTTCATCATCGCTGGTCTGCTTGATGCGGTTCCAATGATCGGTATCGTAATCGCTCTACTATTCACATTCGCAAACCCATTCGTTGGCCAGCTAGCTGGTTAATCACACTGAACGAACGGACCCATAGCAACCCTTTTTAAGGAGATGCGTTGTGAATATGAATGCAACTTTGCTGGGTCAGGCTATCGCCTTCTTTATGTTTGTGGTGTTCTGCATGAAATATGTATGGCCACCAATCATGGAAGCGATTGAAGAGCGTCAGAAAAAAATTGCTGACGGTTTGGCAGCGGCTGATCGCGCTGCCAAAGACCTGAACCTGGCGCAGAGCAATGCTTCTGACCAATTGAAAGAAGCAAAACGCACTGCAACTGAGATCGTTGAGCAAGCGAACAAGCGCAAAGCTCAGATCATCGACGAAGCGAAGGCGGAAGCCCTGGCTGAGCGTGACAAAATTCTGGCCCAAGGTCTTGCTGAGATCGAAGCCGAACGTAACCGCGCTCGCGATGAGCTAAGAAAACAAGTTGCAACTCTGGCTGTGATTGGTGCTGAGAAAATCATTGAGCGTTCTATCGATAAAGATGCGCACGCTGATCTTCTTAACAAAGTCACTGCAGAACTGTAATTAAAGGGGCAGCACATGTCGGATATGACTACTATCGCACGCCCCTACGCTAAAGCAGCCTTTGATCTTGCGGTTGAGAAAGGTGAGCTGGCCCAATGGGCGGAAATGCTCACCTTTGCTGCCGAAGTCACCCGTAACGAGACCATCCAGGACATCCTGGATAGCGGTTACGCGGCGGACAAGCTGACAGAAATCTTTCTGTCGGTATGCGGCGAGCAACTTAACGAATCCGGACAGAACCTGATTAAGGTGATGGCCGAAAACGGACGCCTGAAAGCCCTTCCTGCTGTCTGCAACGAGTTCCTGCTGCTGAAAAGCGAGCTGGAGAAGACTATCGAAGCCTCTGTGACCTCTGCGGTTGCCTTGGACGATAGCCAACTTGAAGCGATTGGCAAGAAGCTGGAACAGCGTCTGTCCCGTAAGGTGAAGCTGAACTGCAGTGTAGACGAGACCCTGATTGCCGGGGTTGTAATTAGAGCTGGAGACTTGGTCATCGATAACTCAGTACGCGGCAAGCTAGACCGCCTGAGCGATACTTTGCAGTCTTGATTTGGGGAATTGGAGCATGCAACTTAATTCCACGGAAATTAGCGAACTGATCAAGCAGCGTATTGAAAACTTCAACGTTGTAAGTGAAGCGCGTAACGAAGGTACTATCGTGTCGGTAAGCGACGGTATCATTCGTATCCACGGCCTTGCTGATGTAATGCAAGGCGAAATGATTGAATTACCTGGTGGCCGTTTTGCACTGGCACTTAACCTTGAGCGTGACTCGGTAGGTGCGGTTGTAATGGGCCCATATGCTGACCTTCAGGAAGGCATGAAAGTAACGGGTACTGGTCGTATTCTTGAAGTACCAGTAGGCCCTGCACTACTAGGCCGCGTAGTGAACACACTGGGCGAGCCAATCGATGGTAAAGGTCCAATCGAAACCGAGACATTCTCTCCGGTTGAAGTGATTGCACCGGGTGTTATCGACCGTAAATCGGTTGACCAGCCTGTACAGACTGGTTACAAGGCCGTTGACTCGATGATCCCTATCGGCCGTGGCCAGCGTGAGCTGATCATCGGTGACCGCCAGACTGGTAAAACAGCTATGGCGATCGATGCCATCATCAACCAGAAGAACTCTGGTATTTACTCTGTTTATGTGGCTATCGGCCAGAAAGCGTCAACCATTGCTAACGTGGTTCGCAAACTGGAAGAGCACGGCGCACTGGAAAACACCATTGTTGTTGTAGCTTCAGCGTCTGAAGCGGCAGCACTGCAGTACCTAGCACCATATGCTGGCTGTGCAATGGGTGAATACTTCCGTGACCGCGGTGAAGATGCCCTGATCGTATACGATGACCTGTCTAAGCAGGCTGTTGCCTACCGTCAGATCTCACTGTTGCTACGTCGTCCGCCGGGCCGTGAAGCTTTCCCTGGTGACGTTTTCTACCTCCACTCTCGTCTGCTAGAGCGTGCTGCTCGCGTTAACGAGAACTACGTAGAAAAATTCACCAACGGTGAAGTGAAAGGTCGTACCGGCTCGCTAACTGCCCTGCCGATCATCGAAACGCAGGCTGGTGACGTATCGGCATTCGTACCGACTAACGTTATCTCTATCACTGATGGCCAGATCTTCCTACAGACAGAGCTGTTCAACGCCGGTATTCGTCCAGCGGTTGACCCAGGTATCTCTGTATCGCGTGTAGGTGGTTCTGCCCAGACCAAGATCATCAAGAAACTGTCCGGTGGTATCCGTACCGCACTGGCACAGTACCGTGAACTTGCGGCGTTCGCCCAGTTCTCGTCTGACCTTGATGAAGCAACGAAGAAGCAGCTTGATCACGGTCAGAAAGTAACTGAGCTGATGAAGCAGAAGCAGTACGCACCGATGTCTGTGTTCGAACAGTCACTGGTTATTTTTGCTGCTGAAAAAGGCTACTTGAATGACATCGAGCTGACTAAGCTTGCTGATTTCGAAGCCGCGTTGCTTTCATATGCCAAAGGTCACTTTGCTGAGCTAGTGTCTCAGGTTGATGAAACGGGTGCTTGGAATGATGAAATCGAAGCCCAGTTCGTGAAACTGGTTGAAGGTTTCAAAGCGACCCAGACTTGGTAATTGGTTGGTGATCGCTCGCGATCACCTACTAACGGAGAGTAACGATGGCCGGCGCAAAAGAGATTCGTAACAAGATCGGTAGTGTCAAGAACACTCAGAAGATCACCAAAGCGATGGAAATGGTGGCTGCGTCTAAAATGCGTAAAACGCAAGACGCAATGGAGTCATCACGCCCATACGCACAAACTATGCGCAAAGTGATCGGTCATATCGCCCTTGGTAGTCTTGAGTATAAGCATCCTTATCTCGAGGAGCGTGAAGCCAAGCGCGTTGGTTACATCATTGTTTCTACAGACCGTGGCCTGTGTGGTGGCCTGAACATTAACTTGTTCAAGCAAGCTATTGCAGACATCCAGGGCTGGTCTGAACAGGGTGCTGAGGTTGAGTTGGGCCTGATTGGTTCCAAGGCGACCGCATTCTTTAACAGCTACGGCGGCAACGTGGCGGCTCAGGTTTCTGGCCTGGGCGACCACCCATCAGTGGATGAGCTGATCGGTACCGTTGGCGTGATGCTGAAGAAATATGATGAAGGCCAATTGGATCGCCTGTACCTGGTTTACAACAAGTTTGTGAACACCATGGTTCAGGAACCAGTGATTGATCAATTGCTGCCTTTGCCTAAGTCAGAAGACGAAGAGATGCAGCGCAACCATGCTTGGGACTACATTTACGAGCCTGAGCCGAAAGCCCTGCTGGATACCCTATTGGTTCGTTACGTCGAATCCCAGGTGTACCAGGGCGTGGTCGAGAACCTTGCCAGTGAGCAGGCCGCTCGAATGGTCGCGATGAAAGCAGCAACCGATAATGCAGGAAACCTGATTGATGAACTGCAGCTTGTGTACAACAAGGCCCGTCAGGCCGCGATTACGCAAGAGCTGTCTGAAATCGTTTCTGGTGCAGCTGCTGTTTAAGGCAAAGATTTAATAAGTTTAGAGGATTAACGATGGCTACAGGTAAGATCGTACAGATCATCGGTGCGGTAGTCGACGTAGAGTTTCCACAGGACTCCGTACCACAGGTATACGATGCCCTTCACGTTGATGCGAAAGAGAACGGTACGCTAGTACTGGAAGTTCAGCAGCAGCTTGGTGGCGGTGTTGTCCGTGGTATCGCAATGGGTACTTCTGATGGCCTGCGTCGTGGTTTGTCTGTTGAAAACACAGGCCGCCCAATTGAGGTTCCAGTTGGTAATGCAACCCTAGGACGTATCATGAACGTTCTGGGCCAGCCAATTGATGAGTGTGGTGATATCGGTGAGAAAGAGCGTTACGCGATTCACCGTGAAGCACCAAGCTACGAAGAGCAGTCAAACGCGACTGAACTACTAGAAACAGGTGTTAAGGTTATCGACCTGATTTGTCCATTCGCTAAGGGTGGTAAAATCGGCCTGTTCGGTGGTGCGGGTGTAGGTAAGACCGTTAACATGATGGAACTTATCAACAACATCGCCCTGCAGCACTCTGGTCTGTCAGTATTCGCCGGTGTTGGTGAGCGTACTCGTGAAGGTAACGACTTCTACTACGAGATGCAGGAAGCGGGCGTTGTTAACGTCGAGAATCCTGAGGAATCGAAAGTAGCGATGGTATACGGCCAGATGAACGAGCCACCAGGTAACCGTCTACGTGTTGCACTGACCGGCCTGACAATGGCTGAGAAGTTCCGTGACGAAGGCCGTGACGTTCTTCTGTTCATCGATAACATCTACCGTTACACCCTTGCGGGTACCGAGGTATCGGCATTGCTTGGCCGTATGCCTTCTGCGGTAGGTTACCAGCCAACTCTTGCAGAAGAGATGGGTGTACTTCAGGAGCGTATCACATCGACCAAGACAGGCTCTATCACGTCTGTACAGGCCGTATACGTACCTGCGGATGACTTGACTGACCCATCGCCGGCGACCACGTTCGCCCACCTTGATGCGACAGTTGTTCTTTCTCGTCAGATCGCTTCTCTGGGTCTATACCCTGCGATCGACCCATTGGATTCAACATCTCGTATGCTTGATCCGCTAGTGGTTGGTCAGGAGCACTACGATATCGCACGTGGCGTACAGAGCATCCTGCAGCGCTACAAAGAGCTGAAAGACATCATTGCAATCCTGGGTATGGACGAGCTATCTGAAGAAGATAAGCAGGCTGTATCCCGTGCTCGTAAGATTGAGCGTTTCCTAACTCAGCCTTACCACGTTGCAGAAGTTTTCACTGGCGACCCTGGTATCTACGTATCGCTGAAAGATACGCTACGTAGCTTCAAAGGTCTTCTTGCGGGTGAATACGACGATATCCCAGAGCAGGCATTCATGTACTGCGGCGCGATTGAAGACGTATTGGAAAAAGCGAAGAAGCTTTGAGCTAAGTAGGAGGCGACATGGCAGCGATAACCTTCCATCTGGATGTAGTAAGTGCAGAGAAACGTCTGTTTTCTGGCCGCGCTGAAAACATTCAGGTGACCGGTAGCGAAGGTGAACTGGGTATTCACGCAGGTCACACCCCGCTGCTGACCGCTATCACGCCGGGTATGGTCCGTATTACCAAACAGCATGGCCAAGAAGAGGTGATTTACCTTTCTGGCGGCATGCTGGAGGTTCAGCCGGGCACGGTTACCGTGTTGGCTGACACCGCTATCCGTGGTGAAGATCTGGACGCAGCGAAAGCGGCAGAAGCGAAACGTCAGGCTGAGGAGCGTATCCACAACCAGCATGGCGACATCGACTTCGCACAGGCAGCCAGCGATTTGGCCAAGGCCATTGCTCAGCTTCGAGTTATCGAGCTGACCAAGAAAGCCCGCTAACATCAGCAAGGCACAAAAAGCGACCCTCGGGTCGCTTTTTTTATGCCCGGCGGTTAGCACTGCTAGAAAGGGGGGGGGCGGTGATGGCTGTTTCATAGTGAGTTATTACTCGTAAAAAAATATCTATTTTTCCTGCCTCCCCTGACATTGGCATTATACAATGGCTTTAGGTTACTTATTTGATATGCACCAAGAGGATTAATTCATGAGCTTCAGTGCTGTGATTCTCGCCGCGGGAAAGGGAACCCGCATGTACTCCAACCTGCCTAAAGTACTACATACCCTGGCAGGTAAGCCGATGGCTAAGCACGTTATCGATACCTGCGCTGGCCTTGGCGCCAACAATATCCACCTGGTCTACGGCCATGGTGGCGATCAGATGCAGGCCGCCTTGAGCGAAGAGCCGGTTAACTGGGTGCTGCAGGCCGAGCAGCTGGGTACTGGCCACGCGGTCAACCAGGCTTGCCCTGATCTGGCGGAAGACGAGAAGGTGCTTATTCTGTACGGTGACGTACCGCTCATCAGCAGCGAGACGTTGGAGAACTTGCTTGATGCCCAGCCTGACGGCGGTATTGCCCTATTGACCGTGGTGCTTGATGACCCGACGGGTTACGGCCGCATCGTGCGCCGCAACGGCCCTGTGGTGGCGATTGTTGAGCAGAAAGATGCCTCGGAAGAGCAAAAGCTGATCAAGGAAATCAACACCGGGGTGATGGTGGCCAATGGTGGCGATCTGAAACGTTGGTTGTCGGCGTTGAAGAACGATAACGCACAAGGCGAATACTACCTGACCGATATTATCGAGATCGCCCACAACGAAGGTCGGGCGGTTGAAGCGGTACACCCGGTGCGTGCCATCGAAGTAGAAGGGGTCAATAACCGTGTTCAGTTGGCCAAGCTTGAGCGTGCTTTCCAGAGCATGCAGGCAGAGCGCTTGCTGGAGCAAGGTGTCATGCTGCGCGATCCTGCCCGCTTTGATTTGCGCGGTGAGCTGCAGTGCGGGACCGATGTGGAGATTGATGCCAATGTGATTATCGAAGGCAGCGTATCGCTGGGCAATAATGTCGTGATCGGCGCCGGCTCGATCCTCAAGGACTGCGAGATTGATGACAACACGGTGATCCGTCCATATAGCGTCATTGAAGGTGCGACGGTGGGCGAAGACTGTACGGTGGGGCCATTTACCCGCCTGCGCCCGGGTGCCGAGCTGGTGGGTGACTCGCATGTGGGTAACTTTGTCGAGATGAAAAAAGCACGCCTGGGCCAGGGCTCTAAGGCCAATCACCTGACCTACCTGGGTGATGCCGAGATCGGCGATCGGGTGAACATCGGTGCCGGCACCATTACCTGCAACTATGACGGTGCCAACAAATTCAAGACCGAGATTGCCGACGATGTGTTTGTCGGCTCGGATACCCAGCTGATTGCCCCGGTCAAGGTTGGCAAAGGTGCGACCATCGGTGCCGGTGCGACCATCAACCGCAATGTGGGCGAAGGCGAGCTGGTGATCACCCGCGCGCCAGCCCGTACCGTCAAAGGCTGGAAGCGTCCTGAGAAGAAGTAATTCTTTTTGCTCCGTTATACCCAAAGGCAAGGCTGAGCCCTTGCCTTTTTCATGCCTGCAGCCAATAGTGCCAGGCTTCTATCCGTCTTCTTTCGAATAAAAAATTAATTGCACATAGTTGATCAAAAAAGTTTTGATCTGCTAGTATTTCTTTCAATTCGAAACTTATAGCTATCAGTTCGTAATTTCATGTCAAAGCGTAATACCCAGCAGCGCCGCCATGCCATTCTTTCAATGGTCAATGAGCAGGGCGAAGTCAGTGTCGATACCTTGGCAAAGCACTTTGCCACATCAGAGGTGACGGTCCGTAAGGATCTCGCTGAGCTCGAGAAGAATGGCCTGCTACTGCGCCGCTACGGTGGTGCTGTGTCAATGCCGACCGAAATGGTCAGTGAGCCGGAAGAACAAGTTTCGGTTCGTAAGTTGGCTATTGCCAAGGCAGCAGCCGTTCGGATCCGCGACCATAACCGGATCATCATCGACAGCGGCAGCACCACTGCCAGCCTGATCAGCTTGCTCAATGACAAGCATGGCCTGGTGGTGATGACCAATTCGCTCAATGTGGCCAACGCGCTGAACAGCCTGGAGAACGAGCCGACCCTGCTGATGACGGGCGGGACCTGGGACCCGCATTCCGAGGCGTTCCAGGGACAGGTTGCGGAATCAGTATTACGCTCGTATGACTTTGACCAGTTGTTTATTGGGGCCGATGGCATAGACACGGCACGGGGAACGACGACCTTTAACGAGCTGGTGGGATTGAGCCGGGTGATGGCCGAGGTAGCGCGGGAAGTGGTGGTGATGGTCGAATCCAACAAGGTCGGCCGCAAGATCCCTAACCTTGAGCTGCCGTGGGCGAGCATCAGCACCTTGATCACCGATGACGGCTTGGACATGGAAGCCAAACAACAGATTGAACAGCATGGCGTGCAGGTGGTCTGCGCGGCTGCGGAATAAAATTTAGGAGCAAGAAACTATGTGTGGGATTGTTGGTGCGGTAGCACAGCGTGATGTAGCGGAAATTCTGGTCGAAGGGCTACGCCGCCTCGAGTACCGCGGTTATGACTCTGCCGGTGTCGCGATTGTTGATGGCGAGTCTAATCTGACCCGCGTCCGCCGTCTGGGTAAAGTCCAGGAGCTGGCTGATGCCGTTGACGAAGCCCATGTGGTTGGTGGTACTGGTATCGCACATACCCGCTGGGCAACCCATGGCGAGCCGTCGGAAGCCAATGCCCACCCACACATGTCTGGTGATATTGCCGTGGTTCACAACGGTATTATCGAGAACCACGAAGAGCTGCGTGAGCTACTGCAATCTCGTGGTTACGTCTTTGAATCGCAAACCGACACCGAAGTGATTGCTCACATGGTGGAGTGGGAACTGCGCACCGCGGATACCCTGCTAGAAGCGGTGCAGAAAACCGCGAAGCAATTGACAGGGGCTTACGGTACGGTTGCCCTGGATCGCAAGGACCCGTCTCGGATTGTGGTCGCGCGCTCTGGCAGCCCGATTGTTATCGGCTTTGGTGTCGGTGAGAACTTCCTCGCTTCCGATCAGCTCGCCCTGCTTAACGTTACCCGCCGTTTCATGTACCTGGAAGAAGGTGATGTGGCAGAAATTACCCGTCGCGAGGTAACGGTGTATGATGCCTCTGGTGAACGCGTCGAGCGTGAAATCGCTGAATCCAATGCCGAGCACGACGCTGGTGACAAAGGCCAGTACCGTCACTTCATGCAAAAAGAGATCTATGAGCAGCCGACTGCGCTAATCAACACCATGGAAGGGCGTGTCACGGCTGATTCTGTGGTGACTGAAGCGATTGGTGTGAACGCGGCAGACATCCTGAGCAAGGTTGAACATGTCCAGATTGTGGCCTGTGGCACATCTTACAATGCCGGTATGACCGCGCGTTACTGGTTCGAAGACATCGCTGGCGTAAGCTGTGATGTGGAAATTGCGTCTGAATTCCGCTACCGCAAGTTCGTTACCCGCCCGAACAGCCTGCTGATCACCTTGTCTCAGTCCGGTGAAACCGCTGATACCCTGGCAGCGCTTCGCCTGGCCAAGGAAAAAGGCTATATGGCGGCCATGACAATCTGTAACGTGGCGGGCTCTTCACTGGTGCGTGAATCAGATTTTGCCTTCATGACCCGTGCGGGAGTGGAGATTGGTGTGGCATCAACCAAGGCCTTCACCACTCAGCTTTCTGCCCTGCTGATGCTGGTGACGGCGCTGGGTAAGCAGCAAAACCGCATTAGCAAAGCGAAAGAAAAAGAGATCGTTGAAGCGCTGCATGCCCTGCCGCAGCAGATCAATGCTGCACTGTCTTTCGAGAAAGAAATAGAAGAGTTGGCCACTGACTTTGCCGACAAGCACCATACCCTGTTCCTGGGCCGTGGTGAGTTCTACCCGATTGCGATGGAAGCTTCGTTGAAGCTCAAAGAGATCTCCTACATTCACGCTGAAGCCTATGCGGCGGGAGAATTGAAGCATGGTCCGCTGGCACTGATTGATGCCGATATGCCAGTCGTCGTCGTCGCGCCAAGCAATGAACTGCTGGAGAAGCTGAAATCAAACGTGGAAGAAGTTCGTGCTCGTGGTGGCCTGTTGTATGTCTTCGCCGACGCGGATGCAGGTTTTGAGGCTGATGAAACCATGAAGATCATCACCATGCCGCATGTTAGCGAAATCACTGCTGCAATTTACTACACCATTCCGATGCAGTTGCTGTCTTATTATGTGGCATTGATCAAAGGGACCGATGTGGATCAGCCGCGTAACCTTGCCAAGGCGGTTACTGTCGAATAAAAATCAGCTTGTTAGCCTTAGGCCTAACAACTTGTCTCAAAAGTGAGAAAAGGCACCCTTGGGGGTGCCTTTTTTATTGGGGCAAGGAGTGAGCGTCTACTATCTAGACAGGGATGGTTGCTTTTTTTGCGTTTTAGGAAAAACCGGCAACGTGGTCATCATTTGCAAACCAAATTACGACAGCCAGAATGGCGTTCGAATGTAAGTGCATATTAAATAATGATTTTTTAATTTAATCTCAAGTTGGCTTATGTTGTGCAATCCAGTAATGAAAGCTAGGCATTATTCATTGTGTTGTATTGGAGGTGTGACATGACAGATCCAAAAGCCCAAATCGCAGCCCGTATCAAAGAAGCCAGGGAATGGAAAGGCCTGACCCAGGTGCACATGGCCCAACAACTTAAGGTAGCGCGTCAGACCTACCTGGATTTGGAAACGGGTAAAACCGAACCCAAGGTGAGAATGCTGTCGGAAATCTCGGAGATCACCGAGCGGCCGTTGACCTGGTTTGTGTACGGTGATGAAGGCATTGAAATCTTGGAGAGTGAATATAAAGAGGAGATTGATCGCTTGCTGCAGTATTTCAGCCGCCTGCCCCACTCGGCTAGGAATGTTATCTTGCAGCAAAGCATTAATTTGGCTGGATTTATGGCGGAGTATACGCGAGCGCTAACCCAGCGGGACAAGTCGTAAAACTGGTCAGATCTGTGTCAGGCTATGCTGACACAATTGTTTGCGTTGTGTCTTGATAGCTGGTCATTAAGGGGAGGGGGTCACAAATTATAAACATCGCTGATGTGTAAATCTTTGTTCCTAATGAATAATTAAAATATGAATGACATTATACTCATTAAGGAATTGAGATACTCCTCCAAGCGCTGCGGGTATTGGCTGTGGATGGAGGGGTATCGTTGAGGAAGCTATGGAACAGGTAAAAACGTGGATTGCACAGAGGATCAAAGATGCACGGGAGTGGAAAGGGATCTCCCAAGTGGCGATGGCAAAGCATCTCGATGTTGCCAGGCAAACGTATCTTGATCTCGAGTCGGGAAAAACGGAGCCGAGGATTTCTACTCTGGTGAAGATCGCGGAATTAACCGGCCAGCCCCTGGGTTGGTTCGTGTTTGACATCCAGCGTCCGGAAATGCAGCAAGAGCAGCTCAAGACTGAGCTCATCCAGCTGTCGGCACTCTATGAACAGTTAGCCGAACCTCTACGGAGCCAAATGCTGGCTTGCCACATCAATCAGCTGAAAGTGATTCTCGTGCACCTCGGTGTGGATGAGGCTGGGGAAAACAAAGCAGCCTCCGAGGCTGCCTTGTCGTCTTGATGCTTGTCTCGTTGGGTCCTCATTATTGTGCGAGGAAGAACTGGTAAGCCGGGTTGTCTGTTTCGTCTTTCCAGCTATAGCCGAGTTCACGGAGGTGGCTGGTGAAGGACAGCAAGTCCTGCTCTTCCAGCTCGAAGCCGCACAGCACCCGGCCATAATCCGCGCCATGATTGCGGTAATTGAACAGGCTGATATTCCAGTGGGTGCCCAGGGTGTTGAGGAACTTGAGCAGGGCCCCGGGGTATTCTGGAAACTCAAAGCTGTACAGCCTTTCTTTCAATGGCTTGGATGGACGGCCACCAATCATATAGCGGACATGGACCTTGGCCATTTCGTCATCGGATAAATCCACCACCGGATAACCACCTTTGCGCAGGTCGGCAATGATGCTGTCGAGCTCTTCCTGGCCCTGGATCAAACGTACCCCGACAAACACATTCGCCAAACTGTCGTTGTTGTAGCGGTAGTTGAACTCGGTAACGGCACGACCGCCTAGGATATGGCAGAAATCGAGGAATGCCCCCGGGCGTTCGGGAATGGTCACCGCCAGTAGCCCTTCGCGTTTTTCCCCCAGCTCGCAGCGCTCCGAAACATAGCGCAGGCCGTGGAAGTTGAGGTTGGCCCCTGACAACACGGCGGCAAGTTGTTTGTCCTTGAGCTGGTGGCGCTCGGCAAATTTCTTGAGCCCGGCCAGTGATAGCGCCCCGGATGGTTCGGCGATTGCCCGGGTATCTTCGAAAATATCTTTTACTGCCGAGCAGATCTCGTCGCTGCTTACGGTAATGGAGTCATCAAGATACTGCTGGCACAGGCGGAAGGTCTCTTCGCCGATGCGTTTGACCGCCACGCCATCAGCAAACATACCGACCTGATCCAAGGTCACCGGCTCACCGGCATCCAGTGCGGCACGCAGGCAGGCCGAATCCTCGGCCTCGACCCCGATCACCTTGATCTGCGGCATCAGTTGCTTGATCAGGACCGCGACCCCCGCAGCGAGCCCACCGCCGCCGACCGGAACAAAAATGTAGTCGAGGTGGCTATTTTGCTGGACCAGCTCGACGCCAATCGTCCCTTGCCCGGCGATCACGGCTGGGTGATCGAAAGGCGGAATGAAGGTGTAGCCGTGCTGGCCCGCCAGCATCTCGGCATGGGCCTTGGCTTCGTCGAAGTTGCCGCCGTGCAGTACCACCTTGCCGCCGAACCCCCGTACGGCATCGACTTTGATATCTGGGGTGGTTCGCGGCATGACGATGGTTGCCTTTACCCCAAGGTGTTTGCCCGACATGGCCAGGCCTTGGGCATGGTTACCCGCCGAAGCGGCGATGACGCCGGCTTGGCGCTGAGCCTCAGTCAGCTGGGCCATCATATTGTAGGCACCGCGCAGCTTGAAGGAGTGGACCGGCTGGCGGTCCTCCCGTTTAAGCTGAACCTGGTTGCCGATGCGGCTGCCAAGACGGGTCATGCTTTGCAGCGGCGTGACCTGAGCGACTTCATATACCGGAGCCCGCAGGATCTCCCGCAGGTAGTCTGCCCCGCAGGGCAGCTCGGCCTCGTGGGCCTGAGTGACTTCGCTCATCATAGATTATCCTTCCAGCTTCGATTTATCGCGTACCGCACCCTTATCGGCGCTGGTCGCAAGGTTGGCGTAGGCGCGCAGGGCAAAGGACACTTCGCGCTGACGATCCACTGGCTTCCAGCCGCGTTGTTCGGCTTGCTCACGGCGGCTGGCGAGCGTTGCTTCGTCGACCTGCAGCTCGATACTGCGGTTGGGGATATCGATGGCAATGGTGTCGCCGTCCTGGATCAGGCCGATAGTGCCGCCGTTGGCAGCTTCCGGCGAGACGTGGCCAATCGATAGGCCGCTGGTGCCGCCGGAGAAACGGCCGTCGGTGATCAGCGCGCACTCTTTGCCCAGCCCCATGGATTTGAGGTAAGTGGTTGGGTAGAGCATCTCCTGCATACCTGGACCGCCTTTCGGGCCTTCGTAGCGGATCACCACTACATCGCCGGCTTTGACCTTGCCCCCCAGGATCCCCTCAACGGCGGTTTCCTGGCTTTCGAACA
Source organism: Photobacterium gaetbulicola (assembly GCF_003025515.1). Lineage (NCBI taxonomy): Bacteria > Pseudomonadati > Pseudomonadota > Gammaproteobacteria > Vibrionales > Vibrionaceae > Photobacterium > Photobacterium gaetbulicola. The sequence goes on from NZ_PYME01000027.1 coordinate 50,808, forward strand.
CAATCGCCGGGCCGGTGAAGGTCAGGCAGCTCTCATCGACCCCAGCGGTCTTCACGATGCAGCCATCGAGAGCCATGTTGCCGGACAACACCGCCAGGCCGCCGTCTTGGCTGAAGGCGTGTTCTTTGCTGCGGATACAGCCGTTTTCACGGTCATCATCCAGGGTATCCCAGCGGCAGTCTTGCGAGAAGGCCTGGGTGGTACGGATCCCGGCTGGGCCGGCACGGAAGAAGTCTTTCACTGCCTGTGACTCGGTCTGCATCACATCGTAGTGCTTGAATGATTCTGCAAAGCTTTGGCCAAGCACATTCTGGCAGCTGCTGTGGAACAGGCCGGCACGATCCAGCTCGGCCAGGATACCGTAAACCCCACCCGCCCGGTGAACATCCTCCATGTGGTATTTCTGGGTCGATGGCGCCACCTTGCACAGGTGCGGAACCTGGCGCGACATGCGGTCGATGTCTTCCATGGTGAAGTCGACCTCACCTTCCTGCGCCGCAGCGAGCAAGTGAAGGACGGTGTTGGTTGAGCCGCCCATGGCTATATCGAGGGCCATGGCGTTTTCGAACGCTTGCTTGGTCGCGATGTTGCGCGGCAGTGCGCTAGCATCATCCTGCTCGTAGTAGCGCTTGGTCAGCTCGACAATTCGCTTGCCGGCATTGATAAACAGCTGCTCGCGGTCGGCGTGGGTGGCCAGCATCGAGCCGTTGCCAGGCTGGCTCAGGCCCAGTGCTTCGGTCAGGCAGTTCATCGAGTTGGCGGTAAACATACCCGAGCACGAGCCGCATGTCGGGCACGCCGAGCGTTCGATCTGCTCGCTCTGCTCGTCGGAGACGTTAGGATCGGCGCCCTGGATCATGGCATCAACCAGATCCAGCTTGAGGATCTGATCCGACAGCTTGGTCTTGCCGGCTTCCATTGGGCCGCCGGAAACAAAGATCACCGGGATATTGAGGCGCAGCGAGGCCATCAGCATCCCCGGGGTGATCTTGTCGCAGTTGGAGATACAGACCATGGCATCGGCACAGTGGGCGTTGACCATGTATTCGACCGAGTCGGCGATCAGCTCGCGTGACGGCAGAGAGTAGAGCATGCCACCGTGGCCCATGGCGATACCATCATCAACAGCAATGGTATTGAATTCTTTGGCGATACCGCCCGCCGCTTCAATTTCCTTCGCGACTAACTGGCCGAGATCCTTGAGGTGGACATGGCCCGGAACAAATTGGGTGAACGAGTTGACCACCGCAATAATTGGCTTGCCGAAATCTTCATCTTTCACGCCGGTGGCGCGCCATAGGGCACGGGCACCAGCCATATTACGGCCGTGGGTGGTAGTGGCGGAGCGGTACTTGGGCATAACGATAAATCCTTTTGCTGTATTGCTTGGCCGGTGTGCTGGACATACCGGCCGCGGTGTCAGTGTTTACTTGTCGGCAGGGTAAACGTAGTCAAGCCAACCCCATTTGTCCTCAGTCTCGCCATTGAACAAGCCGAAGTAGGCTTGCTGGAGAGCTTTGGTCACTGGGCCGCGTTTACCTTCTCCGACGGTGATCTGGTCGACGCTGCGAACTGGCACGATTTCGGCAGCGGTCCCGGTCATGAAGATCTCATCGGCAAGGTACAGGGCTTCGCGGGCAATGTTTTCTTCGCGCACTTCATAACCGCGCTCTTTGGCCAGCGTCATGATGGTGTCACGGGTGATCCCCGGCAGGATGGCGCTGGTGGTGGGTGGGGTCGACAGGATGCCGTTGCGAACCACAAACAGGTTCTCACCTGCCCCTTCCGACAGGTAACCGTCAACACTCAAGGCGATCCCTTCGGCATAGCCGTGGCGGCGGGCTTCACCGCCGACCAGCAGGGATGACAGGTAGTTACCGCCAGCCTTGGCAGCGGTCGGGATGGTATTCGGTGCGGCACGGTGCCAGCTGGAGATCATCGCATCGACCCCGTTTTCCAGCGCTTCCTCGCCCAGGTAGGAGCCCCACGGGAAAGCCGCCACCATCACGTCCATCTCGGTGCCCACTGGCGGGCAAACGCCCAGGCCAACATTGCCGACATAGCCCAGCGGGCGGATATACGCCGACTCCAGCTGGTTGACCCGCAAGGTCTCACGGCAGATCTCCATCAGCTCTTCCGAGCTGTACGGGATCGGGAAGCGGTAGATTTTGGCTGAGTTTTTCAGACGATCCATGTGTTCTTTATGGCGGAAGACCGCCGGGCCTTTCGGGGTGTTGTAGCAGCGGATACCTTCGAAGACCGAGGTACCGTAATGCATGGCATGGGTTAGCACGTGCACCTTGGCATCGCCCCAAGGCACCATTTCACCGTTGAACCAAATAAAATCCGCTGTGTTGGCCATGTTTGTTCCTTCCTTAAAATCTAATCTCGGTTTGCTACGAGTGTGGTTTCGACGGTACGAATATCCCAGAGCTTTTCGATTTGGTTGATCAGCGTCGTTATTGGTCGGTCGCTGTCGACAAGGATTTCGATACTGGCGATTTTGCTTTCATGGTTTTGGGTTGCATTCACTTGTTTTATCACAAAACCACGGTGACGGATCACGCGCAAGATACGCTCTAATAATACTGGCTTATCATCCGCTTTGATGTCGAGTAAATATCTGTCCATTAAGTATTCTCCAGCATATCTTGATTTGCCGCGCCAGGTGGTACGAGGGGCCATACATTGTCTTCTTCCGAGATCAATACATGGAGTAAGTAAGCCGTATCGCTCGCCAACATCTCTTTTAGTGCCGGCTCCACCTCCTCCTTGCGGGTGATGGTTTTGCCCGGGATATCGAAGGCTTTGGCCAGCATCACGAAATCCGGGTTGTCATCGAGAATGGTTTCGCTATGGCGGCCATCGAAGAACAAAGACTGCCACTGGCGGACCATGCCCAGGCGCTGGTTATTGATCAGCACCATCTTGACCGGGATCTGGCGGCGCTTGAGGGTTCCCAGCTCCTGGATGTTCATCATGAACGAGCCGTCACCGGTGATCAGGATGGACTCGTCATTCGGGCGGGCGACCTTGGCCCCCATCGCCGCCGGCAGGCCAAAGCCCATGGTGCCAAGGCCGGCTGAGGTGATGTAGTTCTGCGGCTCGCGCGGCTGGATGTGCTGTGCCGCCCACATCTGGTGCTGGCCGACATCGGTCGAGACGATGGAAGAGTCCGGCATCATGTCGGATAGCTGCTTCATCAGCAGCGGCGCATAGATCAAGTCGCCCGGGTGGTCATAGCGCCACTTGTTCTGCTGGCGCAGGCTGTCAGTGTAGTCGACCCAGTCGCTGATGTTCTGGCTGAGCTCCAGTTGCGGCAGGATGACGTTGATATCTCCGCGCAGCGGCGCATGGGCATGCCGTAGCTTGTTGAACTCGGCGGCATCGATATCGATATGGATCACCTTGGCATGTGGCGCGAAGGTGTCTAGCTTGCCGGTTACTCGGTCATCGAAACGGGCACCGATCACGATCAGCAGGTCACATTCCTGCACCACCAGGTTGGCGGTCTTGGTGCCATGCATGCCTAGCATTCCCAAATAGTGCGGGTTGTGGCGTTCGATGGTCCCCAGTCCCTTGAGGGTACTGACTGCCGGCATCGGGTTCATGGCGAGGAAGGTTCTGACGGTCTCGGTCGCATGGGCGAGTTGGACCCCGCCACCGACATACAACACTGGGCGCTGGCTAGCTGATAATACGTGTTGGGCGGCAGCAATTTGCTCGCTGGAAACGACAGGGATCGCAGGGGGAGTGATGGGAGTCAGATCCCCTGCCGGTGCCAGGGCCAGCTGGACATCTTTGGCGATATCGACCACCACTGGGCCAGGGCGGCCGGTCTTGGCCACTTCGAAAGCCTCGGCAAGCGTTGGGATCAGTTCGTTGATATCGGTCACCAGGTAGCTGTGCTTGGCACAGGCCAGTGACATGCCTATCACGTCCATTTCCTGGAAAGCATCGGTACCGATGTGTGAACTGGCTACCTGCCCAGTGATAGCCACGATAGGCACTGAATCGAGAAAGGCGTCAGCCAGTCCTGTCATCAGGTTGGTGGCGCCCGGGCCGGATGTCGCCATGCAAACGGCAACATCCTGGGTGGCTCTTGCCATGCCGATCGCGGCCATGGCAGCCCCTTGTTCGTGGCGGCATAGGATATGCTCGACCCCACCGTCATAAAGGGCATCATAGATAGGCATGATGGCACCACCCGGGTAGCCAAATACCGTTTTTATCCCCTGCTTCTGCAGCGCCTTTACGACTAACTCTGCTCCCGTCATCGCTGCTCTCCCCTGTTCCTTGTCGGTGACGTGCTGATTGTTAATTCAGCGAAATTGATGAAATAGTCCAAAAAAAAGCCCCCTAGCCTGTTGGCTTAGGGGGCTTCTCTGCGTTTGTTGTGCTTGCTGCTAATTTACGCCTGCCCGACCCCCTCGTAGTGAAATAAGCACCACGATGACGTTGATAATGAGAAGGAGGGCGTTGGCCATAAATTGCATTGACTGTCTGTCCGATTTTTTATGTTAAGACGTTGTGTTGACCTAGTGGTAACACAGACATCGCTCGCATGACAAGAAAAAAATCAAAATTATTTTGCAATCCGGCTGCATAAATAGGCTATTGGTGAAACGTATTTGGTGAAAATGTTTAACTTTTTTGTTTGAAATAACAGCAGGATGACTATTGATGAACCTTGCCATTATCCATAGCCGTGCCAGTGTCGGGGTTCAGGCCCCTGCGGTCACTGTCGAGGTGCATATCAGCAATGGAATGCCCGCTTTTCAGCTGGTCGGGTTGCCAGAGACCAGTGTCAAGGAAGCCAAGGACCGGGTGCGCAGTGCCATCGTCAATGCGGGGTTTGAGTTTCCGTCGCGGCGCATAACCGTTAATCTGGCGCCAGCCGATTTGCCCAAGGAAGGCGGTCGTTTTGATTTACCGATTGCTCTTGGGATCCTGGCTGCTTCGGAGCAAATACCTGCCGATAAGCTGCAATTTTTTGAGTTTTTGGGGGAGTTGGCGCTTTCCGGTGAGTTGCGGCCGGTCAAGGGAGCACTGCCCGCGGCCTTGGCGGCCGGACAGGCCAAGCGTTGCCTGGTGGTACCCGATGGCAATGGCGATCAGGTGGCACTGGTGGGTAAAGAGCAGCATAAATCGGCCCAAAGTCTGTTGGCGGTCTGCGCCCACTTGCATGGCGAGGGCGAATTGTTGCTGGTGCAGTCTGAGGTTGCTGATCTCGAAGAGCAATCCGCGCCGGCCCGTGACATGCAAGATATCATTGGCCAGCAGCAAGGCAAGCGGGCGCTGGAAATTGCCGCTGCCGGCGGTCATAACCTGCTGTTTCTCGGCCCGCCCGGCACCGGTAAGACCATGCTGGCGTCCCGGTTGTGCGATTTGCTACCGCCGATGTCCATTGAGGAGGCGATGGAAACTGCTGCGGTTGCCTCGCTGACCCAGCAGCATATCCATGAGAGTAATTGGCGCCAGCGTCCCTTCCGTACCCCTCACCATTCCAGCTCGATGGCGGCGTTGGTCGGTGGGGGCTCGGTCCCCCGACCCGGTGAAATATCCCTTGCCCACAACGGTATCCTGTTTTTGGACGAGATGCCGGAATTCGAGCGCAAGGTGTTGGACTCGCTGCGCGAACCGCTGGAGTCCGGCGAGATCGTGATCTCCCGCGCCACCAGCAAGACCACTTTCCCGGCCCGGTTCCAGCTTATCGGTGCCTTGAATCCCAGCCCGACCGGCTTTTACGAGGGCAACCAGTCGCGTACCAACCCGCAGGCCATACTGCGCTATCTCAGCCGCTTGTCCGGCCCGCTCCTCGACCGCTTTGATATGTCGATTGAGATCCCGGCGCTGCCGCGCGGGACACTGGCCGATGGTGGCGATCGGGGCGAGCCCAGTGCGGTAATTCGTGAACGGGTATTGGCCGCGCGAACCTGCATGGTCGAGCGCAGCGGTCGGGTTAATGCCCTGCTGGGGACGCGTGAGCTGGATACCTTCTGCAAGCTTGGCAGGCAGGATGCGGAATTTCTCGAAACCGCCTTGCACCAGCTCGGCCTGTCGATCCGGGCCTACCACCGGATCATCAAAGTGGCGAGGACGATTGCCGATCTGGCTGGGAGCGAAGCGATAGAGCGGGGGCATCTTGCCGAGGCACTGGGGTACCGGGCAATGGATAGGTTGCTGCGTCAGTTAACTGCGCAGGCTGTATAGGAGCGGAGAGGGCATAGCAAGCGAGCAGTAAGACAAAAAGGCCCGCAGGCCTTTTTGTCTTGTTTGGCGGATCGGCTGGACGGACTTATTTGGTCAGCAGGTAGTTCACCAGCTCGAAGTACTCGTCGATAGATTTGACCTTGCCGGCTTCAACTTGGTACTTGTTGTTGACGATAATCGCCGGTACGCCGGTCAGGCCGCTGTCCTGGAAGGCTTTGTTGAAGCGGTTCACCATCGAGTTCACGGCAAAGCTGTTGAAGGCACCGTCGAAGTCTTCTGCGCTGACGCCTTCATCCAGGAAGATCTGGCGCAGCTCGTCGTCGTTGCGCGGTGGTTTTTGCATGTCATGGACGCGGGCAAACAGCACTGGGGTCATGGTGTCTTCCACGCCGAGCACCACGGAGGTAGCGTAGGCCTTGCTCATCGACTTACCCATCGCGCCGCCCATGAAAGAGACGTGGTTCTTCTGCAGCTTGGCATTGTCCGGCAGGTTTTTCTTCAGCTGCTGGATGATGGGCTCGAAGCTGTTGCAGTGTGGGCAGTAAAACGAGAAGTATTCGGTCACCACCGGGCTGCTGGACTTTGGCAGATCCAATACCTTGTAGTAATCGCCCTCGGTAAACTTCGCCGCCTGAACCGACAGCGACAGCAGTGCCACGCTGGCAAAAGCTAGGATTTTCTTAAACATGAATCAAATTACTCCCTTAAATCAAAGGTCTGAAATAACGCCGTTATTTATTCGGTGTCGTGATTAGTATTTATTACCATTGTGGCATCAGTTGCAATGGCGGCTCGTTGAGGGCTGCCAGCTGCTCCTTGAAGGCCAAGACCTGGCCTTCCCAATACTTGGCATCGGCAAACCAAGGGAATGCCTGCGGGAAAGCAGGATCTTCCCAGCGACGGGCCAGCCACGCCATGTAATGTACCATCCTAAGACCGCGCAAAGGCTCAATCAGTTGCAACTGTTTGTGATCAAAATCGGCAAACTCGCAATAGGCCTCCAGAATTGTATCGAGCTGGGCTAGCTGGTCATGGCGCTCGCCGTTGAGCAGCATCCACAGATCCTGGATAGCCGGGCCGTTGCGCGCATCATCCAAATCGACAAACAGCGGACCGTCACGCCACAGGATATTACCCGGGTGGCAGTCGCCGTGCAGGCGGATAGACTGCCAGTCATTGTGCCACTGTTGCTCCAGCTCGCGGATCAGGGTATCGAGGTCGGCAAAAAAAGCATGCTTGAGGTGATCGGGGATCATGGCCGACTGCTCGAGGGTCTGGCGAGGCTGGTAGAGGTATTCTTCGAGACCGATGGTCGGTCGGTGCTGGAATGTTGTGCGCTGGCCTACCCGGTGGATCCGGCCCAAGAAGCGCCCGACCCACTCGAGCTGGTCAAAATTGTCGACTTCGAACTGGCGCCCGCCCATGCTAGGAAATAAGGCCAGGCGGTGGTGCTGAAAAGGGTGCAGGGTATGGCCGGCGATGTTGATCGGGGCTGCCACGGGAATCTCTTGCTCGGCCAGCTCCAGCGTGAACTGGTGCTCTTCGCCGATCTGTTCGTCGGTCCAGCGCTGGGGGCGGTAGAACTTAGTGACATAGCGGGCACCATCTTCGGCGACAAACTGGTAAACCCGGTTCTCATAGCTGTTGAGCGGTAGCAAGCCGGATTCAGCCCGAATCCCGATGCTGTCGAGGGCGTCCAGCAACAAGTCTGGGTTTAGATCGGCAAAGTTGAAGCCGTGTTGTTGTGTCATCGTGACTTTCCACTAGGTACAGGTTGTACGCAATTATAACATCATAATAAGAAAGGGCCTTTCATAGCCCCTTCTTTACACTATTTTGCATGCGTTGGGCAGCCGAGCTAGCGTAACTCGCCGATGAAACGGCTTTCGGTATGGATCTGGCTACCATCGCTCTCCCGAGTCAGGGTGAAGGTGATATCGGCAATCGTGCCTTGCAATAGGTACGGGTCGACGCCGAGGCTGACCGGCAGGGTAAAGATTTCGCCTGCTTCGACGTTGATTTGCTGCGGGCCATACCACTCGATCTCCTCGATACCGCTCACAGACAGCGTATAGCGGGTATCCTGCTGGGTTTTATTGAGGATCTTGAGGGTATAGGTATTTTCCACCAGTCCTTGGTTGTTGACCCTAAACAACTGGCTGCGATCGCGGATCACGTCCAGCCCCATCGGTTGTACTGCTGCCAGCAGATAGAAAAACAGGCCAACCATCGCCACCATCACCCCGCCATAGCCGATCAGCTTAGGACGCAGGACATGGGTACGATGGCCTTCCAGTTTATGCTCGGTGGTGTAGCTGATCAGGCGCTTGTCATAGCCCATGCGCGCCATGGTTTCGTCGCAGGCATCGACACAGGCACCGCAGTTGATGCATTCGTACTGCAGGCCATCACGGATATCGATACCCGTTGGGCAAACCTGCACGCACAGGTTGCAGTCGATGCAGTCGCCGAGCCCAAGGGCCTTGGGGTCTTTCTTGCGAGGTCTTGGGCCGCGTGCTTCGCCGCGGGCCTCGTCGTAGCCGACGATATAGGTGTCCTTGTCGAACATGGCTGACTGGAAGCGGGCGTAAGGGCACATATGGATGCAGACAATCGAGCGCATCCAACCGGCGTTGGCATAGGTGCAGCCGGTAAAGAACAGCACCCAGAAGCCAGCCCAGAAACTGGTACTCAAAGTAAAGAAGTCGATCACCAGGGATTTGATCGGCAGGAAATAGCCGACAAAGGTCAGCCCGGTGGCGAGGGCCACGGCGAGCCAGGCAAGATGCTTGAGGACTTTACGGCCAATGAGCTTGGCCGTGGGCCTCATGCTGTCTTGCTTGCGGCGTTTGTTGGCGGGCCCTTCGAGTTTTTCCTCAAACCAGATATAGATGAAGGTCCACACGGTCTGCGGGCAGAAATAGCCGCACCATACCCGGCCGAGGAAGGTGGTGACAAAAAACAGGGCAAAGGCTGCAATCATGAACAGGGTGGCCAGTAAGGTCAGATCCTGGGGCCACAGGGTGGTGCCGAAAAAGTTGAATTGCTGTTGGCCAATATCGAGCAGGATGGCCTGGCGGTCGCCATAGGGGATCCAGGGGAGTCCCATAAACAGCAGCATCAGCAGCCAGCCCATGCGGCGACGAAGTTGTTGGTATACCCCCTTGGCGGCCCGGACATATATTCGGTTGCCGGGGTTAAAGCGGTCTGCCCCCCCTTTGTGGGTCTTCGGGTTGAAGGTCGGCGGGGTGGCATCCTTTATCTTGATTTTCTCTTGGGTCATGACATTACTTTCCTTGGATGCTGCTTGGCGTGCAGCACAGCCGGTACATTGCCGGCCAGTACGTTGTAATTGTAAGAGATTGGTAAATAAATGTTACAGGGGGGAGTATATCCTAGCCGCGGGGGGGAGTACGCTAGCAAGGTCATAATTTAGGCAATGGATAGCGAGAGTGTGAGGTGGCGGCTGATCACGGGAGGAATGTGGTCAGGCGCATGGACGCTCGGAAAAGAGAAGAGGCTGGGCCGCAGCGGCCCAGCAGGGGATCACTTGATGATGCCGCGGGCACGCAAGATGGCGGTTTTGAAATCGTCTTCGCAGTCTTTGGCGATACCAGGGATCATTTCCTGCTTCTCGCTGTTACGCATCTTCAGGTGGTAAATCAGAATGTCGTCGGTCAGATCTTCCAGCTTACCTTCGAATTTGGCTTCTTCCGCCAGTTTCAACAGAAACTGAACCAAGTTTAGATCCGGATCCTTGAGCCATTCAGGGTGAATGAGTTCAATCATTTCATTGACGCGATGGGTCTTCATAATAACTCCGCTAGTAAAGGCTGATGTATTTTTATAGTCATATTTATAGTGTGGGTAACGTTATAACAAAGAAGGGATGGATACAAATAGCTGGAGGCAAATAAAAGGGCAGCCCGAGGCTGCCCTGCACACGTTTCGCGCTACGCAGCTTGTTCGCTGCTGCCGAGGATGACATCAGCCTTGTGAGAGGCTGGGGTCACCGGCAGGGGCTGAACTGCGGCGTGGTTTTTCTTGCTTTTCAGTGTTGGGGCGTGCGAGGTACTGCGCAGGCGAGATGGGCTGCGAGGTGTACTGTACCTGACAAACGAGGCTGGGCGCATGATTTACCTATTAGTCAGGCGCTTCCGTGGCCAGGGTGAATAGATTATTGCCGCATCTGTGTTGTTGGCTGGGCCGTTCCTCTGCGGGAATAAAATGGTGTTTAATTTTTCGCCGCGAGAATAGCAACAACCTATCATTAAGTCGAGTATTAATTGACCATGTGCGTGGTATTCGGTTCTGTTTTTTTCGGTGCATGCAAGCGAATTGTTACCCGTCTCGTCATCTGTGAAGATAAGCCGTTTATCTGGTGCCGCTTTGTGGTCTAATGCAGCCTTGCTGGCTATAAATGCCTGCCCGATGAGTCAAGGCGGGACGATAACAACAGCCTCTGGAGGGAGTTAATGGATCACGATCAGCAGCGACGGGTCACCAGCCGTAATTTGTCTTATAAACTGGCAGAGTCAATAGGACAACAGATCTTGCGCGGAGAAACGGCACCGGGTGATATTTTGCCGGGGGAAGTGGAACTGGGCGAAATGTACGGGGTAAGCCGAACCGCGATTCGAGAAGCAATCAAAATGCTCGCGGCCAAGGGGATGGTATTGCCCCGTCCGCGTATCGGCACCCGGGTGCTGCCGAAGCGCAATTGGAATTACCTGGATCAGGACTTGTTGGCCTGGCTTAATTTCGAGCAGCAAGGTGATCTGGTATCTGAATTCCAGCGGGTCAGGATCTCCCTGGAGCCAGAGGCCGCGGCACTGACCGCCCTCAATGCCAACGAGGTTGATCGCGAGGAGCTCTGTCGCCTGATGGCGGAGATGCATGCCCTGGGCGAGCAGTTCGATCAGGAACGTTGGGTTGACGTCGATACCCGCTACCATCAGCTGATTTATTTTGCGTCGGGCAATCATTTCATCAGCCCGTTCGGCAACCTGTTCAAAGCGGTATTCGAAAGCTATTTCAGGGTGATCACCCGGGAGAAACTGCTGAAGCTGGAGCTGCACCAGAGGGTGGTGGACGGGATTATGGCCCGCGATCCGGAAGCGGCCAGGCAGGCCACCATTGAACTGCTGCGCTAGACCAAGAAAACGAAGCTTCGGCTTCGTTTTTTGTTTGTGCACCAGATCGCTTAGTCCCTCTTGAAGCGATACTGTGTTCACTGCAATATAAGTATCATTTCATATTGAAAGTGCGTACCGGGTCGCGTGGGCCATGCGCATGCAGCAAAGGAGATGCTCTGATGTCATTATTCCGCAAAAGCCTGGCCAGCCTTGGCATTGGTTCGGCTCGGGTCGATACCGTGCTGCCTCAGGGGGTATTGATCCCGGGTGAGCCCTTGGCGGTCGACGTGCAGGTCCATGGGGGGAAGGTGGAGCAGCAAATCGATAATATCCACTTGTTCCTGTGTTGCCGCTACGAGGATGAAGTGGAAACCAGCCGGGGAGATAGCCAGCACCGCAAGGAAAAAATCACCCAGATCTGCCGTCTGGCGGAATGGTCCCTGCCCTATTCGTTCGTCATCGGTGCCAACGAGGAGCGGCATTTTGAGGTTAGCCTGTCGCTGCCCTTCAATACCCCTATCACCATCGGTGACTCCCATGTCTGGCTGGAAACGCATCTCGATATGCCGCTGGCTTTTGATGCCAAGGACAAAGACTTGCTAACGGTGAGGCCCGATCCCCTCTTGGATGGGGTGTTCTCGGCCCTCGAGCTAGCCGGCCTGAGGATCCGCCAGGTCGAATGCGAGGCGGCCAAAGGGTTTGCCCTGCCATTTGTTCAAGAGTTTGAGTTTGTGCCGGTATCTGGGCCATACCATGGTCGATGGCGTGAACTGGAAGTCGTGGTCTACCGTGATGAATCGGGCCTGCAGATGTGGTTTGAAATCGACCGCCGTCAGCGTGGTTTCAGCGGGATGCTGGCGGGGCTGCTTGGCCGTGGCGAGCTGGAGCGCTACTGCGAGATCCCGGCCAGCCTCCATCCGCAGCAGGCTGGCGAGCGGGTACTGGCTTTTTTAGACCAAGCAACCTAACTGGCTTCATTGGGCTGCCTGACCGTGAAATGAGAACGGTTGCTAAAAAATATCCATTTCAGCTTACACCTGTAAGCTTAATGTGCCATACTGCTGATCTATTGAGCATAAACTCTATTTATGAGGACGACAGCAATGGCAGAGCAGGTGGCGATCGAATCGGGGTATTCAGTAACGGAGGAGGTAGCAAACAGTGTGAGCCATGCCCTAGGCATGGTATTTGGGATTATTGGCCTAGTCTTGCTGCTCGTTCAGGCGGTCGGTGCTGATGCCGATGCGCTGAGTATTACCAGCCTGAGTATTTATGGTGCCAGCATGATTTTGCTCTACCTGGCATCGACCCTGTATCACGCGATCCCGTTCGAACGGGCCAAGCGGGCACTGAAGATCTTTGATCATTGCGCCATCTATTTGCTAATTGCCGGTACCTATACCCCGTTTCTCCTGATATCGCTGCGAACACCGCTGGCGATCACCCTGATGGTGGTGATCTGGGCCATCGCACTGGTTGGTATTATGCTGAAAATCGCCTTTGTCTATCGCTTCAAACGGCTGTCATTGGCGACATACCTGACTATGGGGTGGCTGTCGCTGATAGCCATCTACCCGTTGGCGATGTCCTTGGCCACCGGAGGCTTGGTATTGCTGGCCGTAGGGGGCATTGTTTACTCGGTCGGGGTGGTGTTCTATGTCAACAAGCGTATCCCCTATAACCATGCGATTTGGCACTTGTTTGTGCTGGGCGGTACTGTTTGTCATTTCCTGGCGATTTATTTCTACGTTACGCCGGTCTGATCCCGGTGCGCGGCATATATCTGCTTGTGGCAATAAAAAAGAGAGCCGGTTGGCTCTCTTTTGTTTTCTGCGCAGGCGGTATGGCTAGTTGCGCCAGAATGCCGGGAAGAACACGACCAGTACGGTCAGGATTTCCAGCCTTCCCATCAGCATACCGAAGCTCAGGGTCCACTTGGCCAGATCGGGCAAGGTAGCAAAGTTGCCGGTCGGGCCTATCACATTGCCCATGCCCGGGCCGACGTTGGCCACGGCGGTGACAGCACCGGTAATACTGGTGACGGCATCGAGCCCCTGCATACCGAGGACAGCGGCTACCACGACGATGGTAAGGACAAAGGTCAGGGCAAAGGCAACCACCGAGCGGACAATCCCATCGGTCACCGGGCGGCCGTTATAGCGCTGGATAAACACCCCCGATGGATGGATCAGCTGCATCATCTGTTTGCGCAGCAGGGCGAAAGCGACCTGGAAACGGAAGATCTTGATCCCCCCCGCTGTCGAACCCGAGCAGCCGCCGACCAGCATGATGAAGGCGAACACTATGGTCGGGAATGGTCCCCAGGCGGTGAAATCATCGAGGCCGAAGCCGGTGGTGGTGACCACCGAAATAATATTGAACAGCGAGACCCGGAAGGCGTCGATAAAGCGGTAGTCCAACTGCCAGGTTAACCACAGCGCAACGGCAAGCCCGGCGGCGAGCACCAAGAGGGTGAACCCCCTTACTTGGGCATCACTCAGTAAGGTGCGGGCCTCTCGTTTGCGCAGCGCCTGGACAAACAGCAGGAACGGCAAACCACCGGCAAACATGAACACTATCGCCACCCAGTGGGCACTGTTGGAGAAGTGGTTCATTGAACCGTCCGAGGTCGAGTAGCCCCCGGTCGACAGGGTGGTAAAGGCATGGTTGATGGCATCGAAGGTGTTCATGCCTGTCAGCAGGTAACCGAGGAAACACAGGCCGGTCAGGCTGAGGTAGACATTGACTATATTCTTGGCCACGCTCTTGGTCCGCGGTGAGCTTTTATCGGACCAGTCGGAGGACTCGGTCTGGAACAGGCGCATACCACCGACGTTGAGCATCGGTAGGATGGCCACCCCCATAACGATAAAGCCGATCCCACCCAGCCACTGCAGGGTGGAGCGCCAGAGCAAGATGCTTGGAGCCATATCATCCAAGCCGCTCAGGACCGTCGAGCCGGTGGTGGTGATCCCCGACATGGTCTCGAAATAGGCATCGGTGAAGCTGATATGGTTGATAAAGACAAACGGCAAGGCGGCAAAGGCACTGGCAATGGTCCACACCAGGGTGGTGATCAGGAACATATCCCTTACCCCGAGCTTGAACTCGCTGGTTCGGCCGAATGTCAGGCACAGGAAAGCCACCACATGGGTGATCAGAACTGCGGTGGCGAAGTCGATAAATCCCTCAGTCCCAGTGGCGAAGGCCACCAGGGTCGGGACATACATGAACAGGGCGATCTTGGATAAGACCAGCCCTATCACGAATAGAATGGGACGAAAGTTGACCATGATGGATGCTACAGGAAGAACGGGCTTGGTTGGAACAGGCGTTCAACGTCTGGGATGTATTTCTTGTCGACCAGGAACATGACCACGTGGTCGTTTTGTTCGATCACGGTCCGGTCATGGGCTATCAGTACCTCTTCACCACGGACGACCGCACCGATAGTGGTGCCCGGCGGTAGCTTGATCTCGCCGACGGCCCTGCCGACTACCTTGGAAGTGCTTGAGTCACCGTGGGCAATGGCCTCGATGGCTTCGGCCGCCCCGCGGCGGAGCGAGGAAACATTGACGATATCGGCTTTGCGGACATGGGTCAGCAGGGCCGATATCGTGGCCTGCTGTGGCGAGATCGCAATATCAATCGTCCCGCCCTGGACCAGATCGACGTAGGCCCCGCGCTGGATCAGCACCATGACCTTTTTGGCCCCCATCCGCTTGGCCAGCATGGCCGACATGATGTTGGCTTCGTCATCGTTGGTCACGGCAATGAACACGTCGATCTGCTCGATGTGCTCTTCGCTCAGCAGTTCCTGATCGGAAGCATCCCCACAGAACACGATGGTGTTTTCTAGCATCTCGGACAGGTTTTCCGCCCGTTCCGGATTGCGCTCGATCAGCTTGACGCTGTAGTTCTGCTCGAGGCGGCGGGCAAGGCCTGCCCCGATGTTACCGCCACCGACAATCATCAGGCGCTTGTACGGTTTTTCAAGGCGTTGCAGTTCACTCATGACCGAGCGGATATGGTTGCTGGCGGCGACGAAGAACACTTCGTCATCGGCTTCGATAATCGTGGTGCCACGCGGGCGGATCGGCCGACCCTGACGGAAAATCGCAGCCACTCGGGTATCGACATGGGGCATATGCTCGCGCAGCGCAGACAGGGCGTTACCGACCAGCGGGCCACCGTAATAGGCTTTGACGGCAACCAGGCCGACTTTGTCTTCGGCAAAACCGACCACCTGCAGGGCGCCCGGGTATTCGATCAGGCGTTCGATATAACCGGTTACCAGTTCTTCCGGGGCGATGAGGTGATCGACCGGCACGGCGTCGGACTGGAACAACTGATCCTTTTCCTTGAGGTATTCCGGCGATCGGATACGGGCCACCCGGTTTGGGGTGTTGAACAGGGTAAAGGCGATCTGGCAGGCGATCATATTGGTTTCATCGGAGTTGGTGACCGAGACCAGCATGTCGGCATCCTGAGCCCCAGCTTCACGCAGGGTGCGGGGATGGCTGGCAAAGCCCTGCACAACCCGCAGATCATACTTATCTTGCAGCTCGCGCAGGCGCTCTGGGTCCTTATCGACGATAGTAATATCGTTGTTCTCGCCAACCAGGTTTTCGGCAAGGGTACCACCGACCTGTCCGGCGCCGAGAATGATAATTTTCATAGCATATGCCTGATTAATAGAATCGTTGTAGGTTACTACGCTTCGGGATAAGGGTCATGCAGAACTCTGCTCATTTAGAATAACTTAGTTTTCAGCGATAGAAAGCGAACACGCTGAATTACCCGCTTAACGTCCCGAAATGTGAACAAAAAAACGGAACTTGATGGTCAAGTTCCGTTATCGGCTATTTAGCTTGTTTTGCGCATAACGGCATAGTAGAAGCCGTCCATATCCTGTTCGCCCGGTAATATCTGGCGACCGGGTTGCTGGCGATCGCTACCGATCAGCTCGGCATCGGCAGTGCGCTCAAGGAAGGCTTTGACCTGCTCGCTGTTTTCCTGTGGGGTGATTGAGCAGGTTGCATAGACCAAGGTGCCGCCTGGCTTGAGCTGTTGCCACATGGCATCGACGATTTCAGACTGCAACTGGGCCAGCGCGGCGATGTCATCGGCGCGGCGTAGCCACTTGATGTCCGGATGGCGGCGGATCACGCCGGTGGCCGAACATGGCGCATCGAGCAAGATGCGGTCGAACTGTTCGCCTTGCCACCACTGTTCAGGGTGGCGGGCATCGGCACACAGAACCTGGGCTTTCAGGTTAAGGCGCTGCAAATTGTCATGTACCCGTTTGAGACGGTTGTCATCACAATCGATAGCGACCACTTGGGTATCCGGCTGGCGCTCCATGATATGGGCGGTTTTGCCACCCGGTGCCGCGCAGCAATCGAGGATCAGTTCGCCGGCCTGAGGCTGGAGGTATTCTACCGACAGCTGGGCGGCGGCATCTTGGACGGACACCCAGCCATCGGCGAAGCCCGGCAGCTTGTTGACATCGCAAGGAGCATGGAGCTTGAGGGCATCCGGTGCTTCAGAGTGGATCTCGGTTTCGATCCCGGCCTCGTCCAGCAGGGCGCGGTAGGCATCGCGAGTGTGGTGCTGGCGGTTGACCCGCAGCCACATCGGGGCCTTGGTATTGTTGGCGGTGGTGATGCGATCAAGTTGCTCCGGGTAGCTGGCTTTTAGCAGCTTGAGCAACCAGCCAGGATGACCGTAGCGACCGGCATCATGACTGGTCGCTTGTTCATCAAGGCTTTCCTGCTGGCGCTGGTAGTTGCGCAAAATAGCATTGATCAGGCCGCGCAGCTGCGGCTTTTTCAGGTTCTTGGTGGCATTGACCGTTTCGGCGACGGCGGCGTGGGGCGGGATACGCATATAACCCAACTGGTAAAGACCGACCAGAATAAGGTGGTGGAAGACGCGCTGTTTGCCTTTGAGCGGCTTGTCCATCAGTTGCTGGGTGATTGACTCCAGACGTGGCAGCCAGCGCAGTACGCCATAGCAGATCTCTTGGAGCAGCGCATGGTCACGCTCTTTGATATCTTGTTGGGCAGCTGGCAGGGCGGTAGAAAGCGACTGGCCCTGATCAACCACTTGATAGATAACCTTGGCTGCTGCAGCTCTTACGTTCATGCAGATTTCCTGATGTGTTGACCCGCGGCCAAGGGTTCATTGTGCCGTGGCTTCGGGGTGAAAAAAGTAAGGCCAGTGCAAGCACTGGCCCTTGGAAGGTTACAGTACCGTACCGGGTTCGAACCATTCGCGGCGCGAGTTCAGCAGATCGTGTGCCTTCATCGCTTTTTTGCCCGGCGGCTGGAGCTCGGTCAGGCGCAGTGCCCCTTGGCCGGTGGCCACCAGGATCCCCTGCTTGTCGGCTGCCAGAATTGTTCCCGGTGCCTTACCTTGATTATCGGCTTCAACACGGGCCTGCCAGACTTTGACGTTCTGTTCGGCAACCACGAAATAGCTCATCGGCCATGGGTTGAAGGCACGGATGCAGCGCTCGATATGCTCAGCGTCATCGGCCCAGTTGATGCAGGCCTCTTCCTTGCTAAGCTTCTTGGCGTAGTTGGCTAGTGCGTCATCCTGCTTTTCAGGAGCGGCTTTGCCCTCGGCAATATCAGCTAGGCAGTCTACCAGAGCAACGGGACCCAGTTCGGCCAGTTTCTCGTACATCGAGGCGCTGGTATCGCTAGGTTCAATCGGCAGGGTGGCAATCTTTAGCATGTCACCGGTATCCAGGCCGATATCCATCTGCATGATAGTCACGCCGGTTTCTTTATCGCCGGCCCAGATCGAGCGCTGGATTGGCGCGGCACCCCGCCAGCGCGGCAGGATAGAGCCGTGGACATTGATACAGCCGAGTTTTGGGGTATCCAGTACCGCCTGTGGCAATAGCAGGCCGTAGGCCACCACCACCATGATGTCGGCATCCAGGTCTGCCAGTTGCTGCTTGGCTTCGTCGGACTTGAAGTTTTCCGGCTGGTAAACCGGGATATTGTGCTCAAGCGCGATATTCTTGACTGGGCTGGCAGTCAGCTTTTTACCGCGACCCGCCGGACGGTCAGGCTGGGTATAAACCGCAATCACGTCGTGCTCCGAAGACAATAACGCCGCCAGGTGACGGGCGGCGAAATCCGGAGTACCTGCAAAAACAATTTTCAAAGGTTTGCTCAAGGTAGCGTCCTTAAATCAGGTGGGCGAATTAGGCTTTGTTCGCGTGTTTTTCGTTGAAGCGCTTGATTTTGGTCAGCTTGTCCTGGATACGCTTGCGCTTTAGCGGTGACAGGTAATCGACAAACAGCTTACCTTCGAGATGGTCAAGCTCGTGCTGGACGCAGATAGCCAATAGGTCGTCGGCCTCGAAGGTGAATTCCTCGCCGTCACGGTTCAGGGCTTTCACCGTCACCTCTGCCGCACGTGGTACCAGGGCACGGGCTCCAGGCACCGACAGGCAGCCTTCTTCGATACCGTCCTCACCGCGCTTTTCGATGATTTCTGGGTTGATCAGTACCATTGGCTCATTGCGCTCTTCCGACAGGTCGATCACCACGATGCGCTGGTGGAAGTCCACCTGAGTTGCAGCCAGGCCGATCCCTTCTTCGTCGTACATGGTTTCCAGCATGTCATCGACAAACTTCTGGATCTCAGGGGTCACAGCTTCAACCGGTTTGGCAACCGTGCGCAGGCGCTCGTCAGGGAATGTTAATACTTGCAATACAGACATAGATACTCGTTTTAAAGACAGTACTGATAACAGGGATCGTTCAATTGTTCTAATTCTAGTCATTTTAAAAGCCAAATCATAGTACCCCGTTGCAGTACCTGCTGGCATTGACCCTGTGTGACACCTGCATGCGCCACCTCAACGGCCTGCAACACCCGCGCCGGAAAAGTGAAGCCGGCCGAAAACTCCGAGGGAACAGGTCGCGTTCGCTGGACACGGCAAAGGGGCGGTGACAGCCTGATGGTCGGTTTGGCTGAAGGGCGGCGGAATAATGAAGATGCTGAAAGCGTTAATGGGGTACGGGGTGCTGGGGCTGGCTGCTGCCGGGATGTGTGTGGAAGGGCAAGCTCGGGCTTCAGATCTAAATCTTATTGACGGTGCGCCCGCCGTTTATACGGTCAAGAAGGGGGATACCCTGTGGGATATCGCCGAGCATTACCTCCACAGCCCCTGGCGCTGGCCGGAGCTGTGGCAGAGCAACCGCAGTACGGTAGCGGATCCCCACTGGATTTACCCCGGTGATCAGCTCTACTTGCATTGGGTGGATGGCCAACCCCGATTGCAGCGTAAACCGCGTCGGTATCTCGCCCCTAGGGCGGTTGCCTCGCCGAAGCCTGTCACGACCCTGCCGGCTGATTTACTGCTGCCCTATCTCGCAGAAGATAAGTTGCTGGCGAAAACGGATCTGAAGTACTTGCCACATGTGATTGGTGACAACCGGGCTTTGGGATACATCCCCCGTGGAAAAACAGTTTGGGTTGATATGCCGCTGTCCAAAGGGGATAAGTGGGGGATCTTCCGGCCCAAACAGCTGTTGCAGCGTGAACTGGATTCGGGTGAAACGGCCGAGGTCTTCAGCCTAAAAGAAGTGGCGCGGGGTGAGGTGGTCGCGGTAACGGAGACCACCAGTGCCGTGCTGTTGACGGGAGCCCGGCGGGAGGTACAGCCCAATGATGTGCTTTTGCCCGCCCCGTTGCCAGTCAGCGAGGCGGCATTGAGTTTTTCCCCCTTTCCTTCCCCGGCCGCCGTCGAGGCTCAAGTCTTGTCCGGAATGGGGGGAATGGAGTATATCGCCACTCATGAGACCGTGGTTTTGGATCTAGGGCATATTGATGGTTTGGCCGCAGGCCAGGTGTTCAGCCTTCTCCGGCCCGGGGCGGGTTATGTTGGTGCGAAAGGTCATTACGCATACAGCAAACCTGAAAGTCCGATACTGCCTTCTCGCCTGGCTACTTTCGAATCACAGCAGTTGCTGGCTATGCCTATTGGCGAAGTGATGGTGATCCGCCCCTATGAGTATTTCAGCCTGGCCATTGTGACCAAGGCTACCGAGCCCTTCAGAGCCGGGGCGAAGTTAGTTTCCCCTTCGCGAGGGTAAGCCGACGCAATGTCCTCGCTCTATGATTGGCTAGTGGTGGCATCCGCTCCCCAGCTGGGGGGGTATCGCATCGGGCGATTGCTGGAGCGCACCACCCCGGCTTGCCTGTTGCAGATGTCCGATCACGACCGGAGAGGGCTTGGCCTTAGCGAGCGCCAATGCCAGCATCTGAAACATCCGCCGCTGCGGCGTATTGAGCGGTGCCTCGAGTGGCACCGCCGCCCCAATCAGCAGATCATCACACTGGGTTCCCCGCTTTACCCCCCATTGCTAAAAGCGATCCCCTCTCCTCCCCCGATATTGTTCGTGCGCGGTGAGCCTCGGTGGTTGCATGAGCCTCAGTTGGCGATAGTCGGCAGCCGAGCGGCCAGTATTGACGGTCTGGAGGCGGCATCTGAATTTGCTGCCGCGATGGTTGCGGCGGAATATGTGGTAACAAGTGGCCTTGCACTGGGGATAGATAGCCGAGCCCATTTTGGAGCATTGAAAAATGGTGGTGCCACGGTTGCGGTATTGGGCTCTGGCCTTGATAAGGTCTATCCGGCAAAGCACCGAGAGCTCGCCGAGACGATTGTCGAGCAGGGGGCGCTGGTGTCGGAATTTTGGCCCGATGAGGCACCGCGCCCGCAGCATTTTCCCCGCCGCAATCGAGTGATCAGTGGGCTGTCGGTCGGCGTACTAGTGGTTGAGGCCGAAATCAAAAGCGGATCTTTGATCACCGCCCGCTATGCACTGGAACAGGGGCGGGATGTTTTTGCCATTCCCGGTTCGATATACAGTGCAATGAGCCGAGGGTGCCATGCACTGATAAAAAACGGTGCTAAATTGGTCGAAACGCCGGTCGATATCTTTGAGGACGTTGGGGTGCTCACCGAGTGTGCAAAAAGTAGCCGATCGATTCTTTCTGCCCCACAACCTGAAAATGAAAAATTGCCATTTCCAGCGCTGTTGGCTAACGTAGGCAATGAGGCAACACCCGTAGATGTAGTTGCTGAACGCAGTGGGCTGCCCGTTCATGAAGTCATGATGCAGTTACTTGAGTTGGAATTGCATGGCGTGGTCGCTGCCGTACCAGGTGGCTATGTCAGAACGAGGAGGGGCTAGTTATGATGGATATCCTAATGTACCTGTTTGAAACCTATATCCACAGCGATGCGGAGCTCATGGTTGATCAGGATGAACTTTCCGAAGAGTTGCTTCGTGCTGGTTTCCACCAGGAAGATATTTACAAGGCGCTAGAGTGGCTTGAGAAGCTCGCCGCCCTGCAAGATACCGAAGAAACCCCTTACATGAACACCAGTTCAGTGACGGCTATGCGTATTTACACGGCGCAAGAAATGTCGCGACTGGATACAACTTGCCGTGGCTTCTTGACCTACCTTGAGCAAATCCACGTACTGGGTGCAGACACCCGTGAAATGGTGATTGACCGGGTGATGGCGCTGGAGACTTCAGATTTTAATCTCGACGATCTGAAATGGATTATCTTGATGGTGCTATTCAATGCGCCGGGTAATGAAAGTGCCTACAGCCAGATGGAAGAGTTGCTGTACGGTATGGAAGATGGCTATATACACTAAATGCGTTGCGGTGGGTTGTTGTTGAAGATGGTTGAGTCGTATGTCTGGAAAAATTAACGCCCAGCTATTCAGTGCCCATGAGCACGCGCTGGAGCATGATAACCTGTGCCCGGAGTGCGGCTCGCCGCTGGCCATGCGCAACAGCAAGCGCGGCCCTTTCCTCGGCTGCACCCGTTACCCCGAGTGCGAATACATCAAGCCCTTGGCCCAAAATGACGGCCACATCGTCAAGTATCTCGGGCAAGTTTGCCCTGATTGCGGCGAGGAATTGGTATTACGCCAAGGGCGCTATGGCATGTTTATCGGCTGTAGCGGCTACCCACAGTGCCACCATATTGAATCTCCGGAGAAAAAAGCCGAGTCGACCCAGATCCCCTGCCCTCAGTGCCAGCAAGGTAGCCTCGTTGAGCGCAAGTCACGTTACGGCAAGGCGTTTTATGCCTGCGATCAGTACCCAAGCTGTCGCTTCGCGGTCAATGCCAAACCCGTGGAAGGCCGGTGCCAGGTCTGTGGCTTTGGTCTGCTGGTCGAGAAGAAGCTGGCTAGCGGTACCAAGCTGCAGTGTGCCGATCGTCGTTGCCATGCCTATCAGGAAGAGGTCTTAGAGTAGCTGCAAAATTGCTCACCCATATAAAAACAAAGCCAGCAGAATGCTGGCTTTGTTTTATTGGTCGGTTAGCTAGCGCTTGAGGGCAGGAAATGCTGCTGGGTCAAGGTAACTGGCAATCGTTGCCAGAGAGCTATCAAGCTGCTCTTGGGTATCAGCACAGACATTGATGTGCCCCATTTTGCGGCCTGGTCGCTTTTCTTTGCCGTACCAGTGAATATGGCACTGCGGGTGGCTGAGCAAATCGGTTGGCAGGCGGTCTTCTCCAAGGATATTGATCATCGCTGTCGGGCGTAGCAACGCCGTGCTGCCCAGCGGCATACCGGCGACGGCACGCAGGTGGTTTTCGAACTGACAGGTTTCGGCGCCCTGCTGGGTCCAATGGCCTGAGTTGTGTACCCGCGGGGCGATTTCGTTGACCAGCAGCTTGCCGCCGACATCAAAGAATTCAATCGCTAAGACGCCCACATAGTCCATCGACTCGGCTAGCGAGCGGAACATGGCTTCGGCTTGATTCTGCAGTGCTTCATTGCCCGTTAGGGCAACCGATAGGCTTAGTACCCCGTCAGTGTGGGTGTTTTCTGCCAGTGGGTAGACTGCGATATCGCCATTCTTACCACGGGCACCAACCAATGAAACTTCGCGGTCAAACGGCACGAACTCTTCGGCCACGATGGCCTGGTTATCGGTTTGTGCCATGAACTCTGCCATTTCTGGCCAGATCCTGTCAGCATCTTCACGTTGCTTCAGGCGCCATTGGCCTTTGCCATCATAACCGCCCAGGGCACTTTTCAGTACCATCGGCAGGCCAACGGTGTCTATCGCGGCGGTCAGGTCGTCACGGCTGTTGATCAGGTGGTATTTGGCATTGGCAACGCCGGCACTGTCGAGCAATGCCTTTTCGAGGCGGCGATCACCGCCGGCCTTGATGGCATCAGTCGTTGGGAGAAACTTACCGCTCTGCTCGCAGATATCAAGAATCTCATGGGGGATATGCTCGAATTCTGCCGTAATCACATCGGAATAGGTGATAGCCGTATTGAGTCCTTTCAGCATGACTTGTTGAGTCAGTGGGTGTACCACATTGCCTGTGCCAACATCATACGCAAAGACTTCGATGTTCAGTGGTGCGCCGGCCAGCGACATCATTCGGGCAAGCTGCCCGGCACCAAGTACCAGTACTTTCATTATGCTTCCTCGGCCGGATTCGGGTTGGCCAGAACAGTGTCAGTTTGTTCCTTGCGGAACGCATCGATAGCGGCCATGACGGTGCTGTCTTGGGTACCGATGATTTGTGCGGCGAGCAGGCCGGCATTGGCTGCACCGGCTTCACCAATTGCGAGGGTACCTACCGCCACACCTTTTGGCATTTGGACGATTGAAAGTAGCGAGTCCATTCCTTTCAGTGCGCGGGACTGAACCGGTACCCCAAGGACTGGAAGGCTGGTGAAGGCGGCTGTCATACCCGGTAGGTGGGCTGCACCACCGGCACCGGCAATGATCACCTTGATACCGCGCTGTTGTGCTTGCTCTGCATACTCAGCCAATAGATGCGGAGTACGGTGGGCAGACACAACCTTGGTTTCATAAGCAATGTTGAAGCGGTCCAGCATTTCAGCTGCGTGCTGCATGGTTGGCCAATCTGACTTTGAGCCCATGATGATCCCAACTTTCATCCCGATCTCCTTTGGGGTAACTAAACTGTGAGGTATTAATGCATGTGCCGCGCATTATACGAGTATTTTTTGTGAAGGAAAACGTTTGCGTCGGGTAAATTGCAACAATGATTAACGAGCATGGAGTTGTTAGTAAGGAGTCGGTAAGATAGGTAAACAGAACGTTAAAACGGACGTCAGTCATTTCAAAGAGGTACCTGTGGAGAACCTTAATCAAGTGGTTGCTGCTTTGCAGCAGCAGGGTGTTATTGCCTATCCGACCGAAGCGGTGTTTGGCGTGGGGTGTGATCCTGATAGTGAAACCGCCGTGAACAGGCTGTTGGCGCTAAAACAGCGCCCGGTCGAAAAAGGCCTGATCCTCATTGCCGCCAATTATGAGCAGTTGGCGCCCTATGTCGATGACAGCGGATTGAGCGAAGAGCAGAGAGCGCGTATTTTTGCCTCTTGGCCTGGGCCGGTAACCTGGGTGATGCCGACCAAACCGGGTGTGCCGCGCTTCTTGACCGGGCAGTTCGATACCATAGCCGTGCGGGTGACGGATCACCCCCTGGTACAGCAGCTGTGCCTGGCTTTTGGCAAACCGCTGACCTCGACCAGTGCCAATCTGACGGGGCAAGAGCCTGGCCGCACGGTGGCCGATGTCGAAGCGCAGCTGGGCTCTCAGCTGTCGGCGATTTTAGAAGGGGAAACTGGAGGGCGAGATAATCCTTCTGAAATCAGGGATGCCATTACCGGTAATGTTTTCCGCCAGGGATAGGATGAAGCGAATGCAGCAAGTGAATAAAGAAGCCGTTAAAGCCTTTTTACTGGATCTGCAAGATAGGATCTGCCGTGCGGTGGCCGAGCAAGACGGCCAGGCAAGTTTCGAGCAAGATGAGTGGCAGCGGGAACAAGGTGGCGGTGGCCGCAGCCGGGTCCTGCGCGAGGGGCGTGTCTTTGAGCAGGCCGGTGTTAACTTTTCTCATGTGTTCGGCACCCAGATGCCGGCGTCGGCAACCGCGCATCGCCCGGAATTGGCCGGGCGCAGCTTTGAAGCGATGGGCGTATCGTTGGTGATCCACCCGCGCAACCCGTATGTGCCGACCTCTCATGCCAATGTTCGCTTTTTCATTGCCGAGAAAGACGGGGAAGCTCCGGTCTGGTGGTTTGGTGGCGGTTTCGACTTAACGCCGTTCTATCCGTTTGAAGACGATTGCCAGCATTGGCACGATACCGCCAAAGCGCTGTGCCAGCCGTTTGGCGAGTCAGTCTATGACGAGCACAAGGCGTGGTGTGACAAGTATTTCTTCCTGCCTCACCGTAATGAGACCCGTGGGGTCGGCGGTCTGTTCTTCGATGATCTTAACGAATGGGGCTTCGAGAAGAGCTTTGCCTATATGCAAGCTGTTGGCAATGGGTATCTGGATGCCTATCTGCCGATTGTCGAGAAGCGCTACCCAACCCCTTATGGTGATCGAGAGCGCCAGTTCCAACTTTACCGCCGTGGTCGTTATGTAGAGTTTAACCTGGTGTACGACCGTGGCACTTTGTTTGGCCTGCAAAGCGGTGGCCGCACCGAATCTATCCTGATGTCGATGCCTCCCCTCGCCCGCTGGGAATACAGTTATTCCCCGGAACCGGGTTCGCAGGAAGCCGATCTCTATGACAATTACCTCAAGCCGCGCAGTTGGTGAGTGTCTAAAGGGTTTGAGTCATTGAATCGGCAATGATAGGGTCAGTAGCAATACTGGCCCTTTTTTATTGGTTTGATAACACGGAACCCCGGCATATGGATAAGTATGTTGTTTTTGGCAACCCGATTGCCCAGAGTAAATCCCCTTTTATTCACACCCTCTTTGCCCGCCAGACCGGACAGGACATGCGTTATGACGCTCAACTTGCTCCGGTAGACGGTTTCAAAGAAGCTGCGGAGGCGTTTTTTGCTGCTGGTGGCCGCGGGTGTAATGTCACTATGCCATTCAAAGAAGACGCGTTTGCTTATGCTAACCAGTTGACCGAGCGGGCCCGGCTTGCTGGTGCCGTCAATACTTTGAAGAAACTCGATGACGGTGTGATCCTTGGCGATAATACTGACGGTGAGGGATTGGTGCAGGATTTGCTGCAGCACAGCACCTTGCTTGAAGGTCAGAGGGTGTTGCTCATCGGTGCGGGGGGCGCAGCTAGAGGCGTGGTATTGCCGTTATTGGCCCAAGGTGTTAGCTCTTTGACGATTGCTAACCGCACGGTAGAAAAAGCCGAGGCGCTGGTTGAGCTATTTGCCTCCCATGGCCCTGTCGAGGCATTGTCTTTATCTGGACTCGAAGGTAAAGAATTTGATGTGATCATTAACTCGACATCTGCGAGCCTCAGTGGTGAGCTACCGGGTATTCCTTCAAGCTTGATCCGCCCTGAAGTGACTTGCTATGACATGGTGTATGGGGCTGAGCCGACAACTTTCAATATTTGGGCCAAAGAGCTTGGCGCAAGGGTAACACTCGATGGTTTGGGGATGCTGGTTGGCCAGGCTGCTGAGAGTTTCATGCTATGGCGGGGTTTACGCCCTGGAGCCAAACAGGTCCAGCGTGAGCTTCGCCGTACCTTACAGAAATAAAGAAGACAATGAACCAAGATATATTATTTGTAGATCTACAGACCTGGGACAGCGCACGCCAGGCCGTTAACTTCCCGGCCCAACAAGGCGGTGCACTGATCAACTGCTGGGTTAGTCGGGTATGGCTGGAGAATAAGTGCGGCCAGACACTGGTCGATGAGAGTGCGGTTCTCAATGCTTTTGCCCTGTGCCGCTTTGATTTGGAAGATATCGCCGAAAATTTGATTGAAGATGAAGATTTCAATCAAGATGGCGATATCGAAATCACTTGAGCCCTACCCTTCAGCTAGGTACTCATTTTTCAGCCTGACATAGTTGTCGGCGGAACCTGGCAAAAATGCGCGTTCTTTATCGGATAATGGGCGCGCTTGTTTTACCGGGCTACCGACATAGAGGTAGCCACTCTCTAGAACTTTTCCTGGTGGGACCAAGCTTCCCGCACCGATAATCACGTCGTCTTTAACAATTGCCCCGTCTAAAACGATAGCTCCCATTCCCACCAACACCCGATGGCCGATCTGGCAGCCGTGTAGCATTGCTTTATGGCCGATGGTCACGTCGTCTCCAATAAGCAGGGGGTGCCCAAGCGGATTATTGGTGCTGGTTCGGGTGACATGTAGGACGGTACCATCTTGGATATTGCTTCTGGCACCTATCTTTATATGGTTAACATCGCCGCGTGCGGCGACCAAGGGCCAAATACTGGCATCTTGCCCTAGGGTAATGTCGCCGACGAGTACTGCCGATGGGTCGACATAGGCGCTAGAAGCAACATTAGGATAAGTGCCTTTATAGGGGCGTATAGATGAAACCATATCGATGAGCCTTAAAATTTTAAGTTTATATCGTTAGATTAGCTTTGCTACGGTACAAATAATATCGAAAAATGCGGCTTTTGTTTGATTAGTGCACAGTTGGTCCGAAAAGATGAGTTTTTTTTAAAATTGCCCTTGCTAACGTGATCGAACTCTCTATAATGCCATCTCACCGACACGGAGCACGGCGAGTTAAGCCGGCAACGTAGCGGATTGTTCTTTAACAATTTGACCATGCAATCTGTGTGGGCACTCGTGAAATGATAGTCAACAAAAGAATTATCAATGAAACTGA
>NZ_PYME01000028.1:0-73114 GCF_003025515.1 Photobacterium gaetbulicola
ATGGGCATGTACTCATTGAGAGATGGGTATGAGTCACTGAAAATATATTCGGAACCGCCGTATGCGACCCACGCTTGTACGGTGGTGTGAGAGGACGGAGGCCGTGAGGCCTCCTCCTACTCGATTATGTGTTGAAATTGGCGTCCCAGGTTGAAACGTAAGCGCGGTCGATTGGCCTAGATAAAAAAGCCCCGCAGGAACCTGCAGCGCCTTTTATTATCAGCGGTTCTCTATGCTGATATTTCAAGAAACTGTTTTAGTAGCGACTCGCCCTGCTGTTGGGTGAGGTAGCCAGGTACTGGGTAAGTGCCATGGGCTTCGGCTAGAGCCCGCTTAGTGATTAGCGGGATCTCTTCTTCCTTCAGCTCTGGAAAAGAGGTTGGAATTCCGAGTTCGGCGTTGAGGCTACTTATCGCGTCGATAAACTCTTGTGCCGTGCTTAGCTCGACAGCCTCAGCCAGCAGTGCTAACCGATGCTCACAGTAAGGTTTCAAGAGTGTCAATACATTCGGTAGTAATACGGCATTGGCGAGACCGTGGGGAATGTTATACATGCCGCCTAGCTGATGGGCGAAAGCATGAACATAGCCAACGTAGGCGCGGGTAAAGGCGCAACCGGCTTTATAGGAGGCGATGGCCATTTGTTCCCTGGCTTCGAGGTTAGTTCCATCGTGGAATGCGACAGGCAGGTGGATGAAAATTTGCTCTGTGGCTTCGGTGGCGTATCTATCAGTGAGGGGAGTGTGGTATGTGCCGATGAATGCCTCGATGGCATGGGTCAACGCATCCATTCCGGTTGCGGCAGTAATTGGCTTGGGCAAGCCAACCATAAGTTTGGGATCAATGAGTGCCACATCAGGTAGGATGGCAGGATCGACAATCGTAAACTTCTCACGTGCGCTGGGATCAGAAACGACGGCAGCGACGGTGGCTTCTGATCCGGTTCCTGCTGTTGTAGGAATCGCCATAAATGGGGGAAGCCTTTTCCTGATCTTTAACTTGCCTGCAAGCCTGCGGACGGGTTTATCCCTTACCACTTTGGCGCCAATCGCCTTGGCACAATCTATTGGTGAGCCGCCACCGATGGCAATAATGGCATTGCAGCTATGCTCCCGGAACAGGTCCACCCCTACTGCCACATTGGCAATTGTTGGGTTGGGTTTCACTTCATCATAGATAACATACTCGATGCGTTGGGCCTGCAGGGAATCGCACAGCGAGGTTGTCAGTCCCAGTGAGTGGATCATCGTATCGGTAACAATAAGTACTTTTTGTGCTCCTTTCTCTGCCATCAAAGCACCTGCATTGGCAACACTGTCAGTACCCATTTCTAGCTGGGGGAATGGAATCGTAATGAGTTTGTTGAGTTGTTTATTGATTCCAACCACTGTTTTGTAGAGCAACATAGTAAACATCCTTTTAAACACGTGTTTGAATTATAACCAGAGTCGATTATGCGTGTATGGGATGTGCTTCATAATTAAGCGAAAATATGATGCTGTATGCTTATTGGCTATTGGCTATTGGCTATTGGCTATTGGCTAATAACACCGCCAGAGAGGAGGCCTGTGCTGTGAGTTTGTTGTCTTGGTATACGTAACTTGTTGTTCTTTCGCTACCGTTGGTAAATCGCATGGTAATTTGGTAGGGGGTCCCTTTGGCTAGATACCAAAGAAAGTGCTCTGTTGCTTTATCGAAAATTTTATCTGTATTTGGCTCATTGGCTAGGGCTGAGGGGGTGTGAAAGCCAAATTGGGTCAAGGCAATGGTGTTGTTACTTTCGATACGCTGTTTTTCAACATGTTCAAAACCAAATTCACGGGCTACAGGGGCAACGCCCCCGGGTAGCATATGGGCCGGAATGACAATTTTTGCTTCGCAAAGGCGCATTTTATCTCCTAATTGTTTTTTATGATCTTGGCACATCACGACCAGAATAGACAGGGTCGGTGCGCGCAAATTCCTGATTGGCTGCCACACTGTAAGTTAATTAGGGAGAGGAGATAAGTAATGAAGAGAAGGCACTTTTTGGCATTGTGGTCGATGCTGCTTGTAGCACCAAGTTGGGCAAAGAAGCCTTTTCATGTGACCCCGTCGCAGGCAGAAGGGCCGTTTTATCCAGTAAAGCCGATCCCACTGAGAGCGAATTTGATTTTGCACGAGCAAGGCCTCGCTGGTGAGCCCATTGAGTTATCAGGGCGGGTGGTGGATGAGCGAGGGCACCCACTGCCTGGTATCAGGGTCGAGATTTGGCAGTGTGATGGCGAAGGTATCTATGATCATCCGCAACAGCCTAATCACCAAGCCTTTGATCGTCATTTTGCGGGCTGCGGTGCTGCCGTGACCAAAAACAATGGCGAGTATCGTTTTCGAACGATCCGTCCCGTACCTTATAATCGCCGTCCACCACACATTCATGTCAAATTATGGCGTGGGGTTGATGAATTGCTTACCACTCAGCTTTACCTTGAGGGGCAAACCGGTAATGAGTGGTGGGGGGGCCGGGAGCGGCAACATCTGCAGTTTAAGGTGGTAAAGCAGCGAGATGTTCAAATCGGTGAGTTTGATTTTGTCTTGACCGCTTAAAATTCCCCAAAAATACACGGATATTGGTGTAATTTAAAGCGGTTGGGCTGTTGGGGTATTTACTTTATCCTCAAAGCTTTATAATATACGCCGCACTTACGGAGAGATGGCTGAGTGGTTGAAAGCACCGGTCTTGAAAACCGGCATACGTTAATAGCGTATCTAGGGTTCAAATCCCTATCTCTCCGCCACATTCTAATAGTCAGTAGCAATACTGGTTATTTGACCTTCTGGGTAAACAGGGTTCAAATTCTCCATACCCAGAACGTCTCCACCATATTCTAGAAACTAGGTTTTAAGTCGAGTTTCACACAGAATTGGAGCGGTAGTTCAGTTGGTTAGAATACCGGCCTGTCACGCCGGGGGTCGCGGGTTCGAGTCCCGTCCGCTCCGCCACTACACTGAAGCTCTTGTCGAAAGACAAGGGCTTTTTTGTATCTAACGCTCACGAAATTACCGCACATCATCCAATGATATAAGTCTTATCTGACAGTTGGCTTTTCTGTATTTGTACGATGGCAATCTTAGCTTACATGCATGTTAGCTTTTGATCCTATCTCCTATCGAAATAGGTTTGAAAATTGTGTATCCTCCGTTTTTGAACGTTGTTTTATTTGGTGTAGGTTGGTTACATGTTAAAGATTGTGTTAGTCGAAGATGATGAGAAGCTGTGTGAGCTATTGGCAAATTACCTTCGGCAACAGCAGTTTGAAGTGATCACCGTACATGATGGGCTAGAAGCACCAGACGTGATCATTAGTCATCAACCAGATTTAGTAGTACTGGACTTGATGCTGCCGGGCATGGATGGGCTGAGTATTTGCCGCAAGATCCGTGGCAAAGTTAAGAGTAAGATCATGATCCTGACCGCCAGCGACGATGACATTGATCATGTGGCTGGTTTGGAAGTGGGTGGTGATGATTTCGTCAATAAACCGATCAAGCCCCGCGTTTTGCTGGCAAGGATCAGAATGCTGCTTCGCCGTGAGCTTAATAGCGCCAATCCGGAGAGTGAGGATGAAAGTGCCGCTGCGCCGTCTGATGGGCTGGAGTACCGATACGGTACATTGAATATCAACCACCGCAGCCGCAGCTGTGAAATGGACGGCGAGGCCGTAAGCCTGACGGACAGTGAGTTCAATTTATTGTGGTTGCTGGCTTGTCATCCGGACGAGGTACTCACGCGGGAATTCTTGGTGATGGAGACTCGTGGCATCAAATATGATGGATTGGATCGTACCATCGACAACAAGATTGTTACCCTGCGCAAGAAGTTGGGGGACAACCCTTCTTTGCCAAGGAAGATTATTACAGTGCGCGGAAAAGGCTATTTGTTTGTACCAGACCGCTGGTAAGGCGTTGCGATGAAGCGTCTCTACTTAGAGTTTTTTGTTGGTTTGTCCGGGCTCTTCTTCTTATGCATATTGGCTTTCTCCTTTGTGACCCAGGAGCTGACAACTGATTACGAGGCAGAGCTGGAGATCAGCTACGTTTCCAGCGTGATGCAGATATTGGATGATGTGGCCGCGCAGCGGGGCCAAGAGAAAGCAGATACGCTGCTGGCAGGCTATGCCGAGCGCAGCCATTTGACCTATCAGCGGTTTAGCTGGGATGAAATTGGGCTGAGCCCAGCCCAGCACGAGAAACTGAGTCGTCGCGGTGCCTTGTTCGAGGGCGAAAACCAATACTGGGTGGTGTATGGTGACCAGAAGTGGGTCTATTTCCTCCAGCCAGATGCTGAGCAAGATCTTTGGCTGATGCTTGATTTGGAGTTCAAATTACTTTGGGTCTCTTTTTTCGTCACGTTCGCCCTCTACAGCGCAATAATGCTGAAGTTGTTATCTAACCGGTTCCGTAAGCTGGAAAATGCCACAACGGCCTTTTCCAATGGTGAGTTTACGGTGCGAGCGTCGGAAAAAGCCGGCGATCGGGTTGGCCGGCTCAATGCCCGTTTTAACCAGATGGCAGACAAGATCTCTGATCTGATCCAGAGCCACAAACACCTGACCAACGCCATTGCCCATGAACTCAGGACGCCGCTTTTCCGAATGCAGTGCCAACTCGACTTGCTCGAAGAGTCGGCGCTAGACGCCGATCAGAAAAAGCACCTAGGCGGTATTTATGAGGATGTCGATGAGTTGGAAGCGTTAATCGAAGAGTTGTTGTACTTTGCCAAAATGGAGCGCTCTGGCGTCACATTGCAGTTGCAACAGCAGGATGTCGCTGAAGTATTGCAGCGCACCATCGTTCATTGCCAGAAGGACACCTCGAAGCAACTGGTTTTGGACTGCCCGGAGCACTGTGACTTTGATGTTGATGCGCATCATTTAGAGCGGGCAGTCTCTAACATTATCCGTAATGCTTTTCGTTATGCCGAGCAATGCATTGTTGTTAGAGCGTTTTGCCAGCAGGGAGCTTTGACGATTCAGGTCGACGACGACGGCTGCGGTATTCCGCCCAAAGAGAGAGAAAATGTGCTCAAGCCCTTTTACCGGGTTGGTACTTCCCGAGACCGGCAGTCCGGCGGTCATGGCTTGGGGCTGGCGATTGTTGCTCAGGTTGTATCTTTGCATAAAGGGGAATTGCTGATTGGCGAAAGTGATAGCGGCGGGGCAAGGTTTACTATTTATTTGCCCGAGGCACGGTGCCAGATCGATTGACTTGTGTAAGAGGAAGCCTTGGCTTCCTCTTTTTTTTTCGACTGAACGGCTTAGCTTGCCAAAGCGACAAGATGAAAGAAGGCGACAATGCCGGTGAGTTTGTTGCGCATGGGCTGGTAATCGGCAGGGCTGTTTTCTTTTTCGACTTCGCGGATTTTTTTCTCGGCAAACCAGATGGCAACGAAGCCAAATTGCAGCACCAGTACCGACCAGGTATAACTGTCCGGTGAATGCAGCAACACCCCCCAGGCAATCAGGGCGAAGAGGTTACTGAGCAGCAGGGCGTTGCGGCTGAGGCTGGTTTTCATGTGGTCGATTGCATTTCCCCACAGAATACCTGACAGAAAGCTGAGGATAATTGCGCTGTAGGCGATAAATACTTTATGAGCACTGAGTCCGAATAGGGTCTTGTCCGCCCAGATACAGATTAGGCTAAGTGCAAATGGGACTAACCCCAGATAGGCAAGGCGGGTCATTATTTGATTGGGGGTTGAAGTCATTGCGCGCTCCCTAATTATTTGCTTTTAAAAAGCATAGCTTAAGAAAGCGCGGCTAAGTCTGATTGGTTTGCTTATCCTGATTGCTCTGGTTTAGGTGCCCTATGAGTCATGATGGTGGGGGGCTTGATTTAGGCGGCTTCTTAACAGCTTGCTCCAAAGCGGGACATAAAAATGGCAAACTCGGTAAAACAGATACGCGGCTGCCAAAAGCCCGGATAAGGATGCGCAAAGATGGATGCTGAGTCCGACGGCAATACCAATAAGCATCATGAGTAACGAAAGCAGAATGGAACGCCAGACGTTTTCTAGCAGGTAGGCTGCCCATTGCCTGAAATTGGTGTCCCTGAGTTTATAGCGCAAAATGAGCAATGCAATTAGGTATAAGGCTGGGATCAAGCTGACCAGCGGCACCGGCCAGCCATGGTAGAGGGTAAAACCAACCAGTAATTTGCCTGATACGGCGTAAGTCAGGGCAAGCGAGTGGATGAAATCAAACGGCAGAATGCTGGCCGCAGTGAATAAGCACAGGCCGACGGTGTACACCACCGAACCGGAGAACAAGATAAAGTAGACTGGCAAGCCGATGGCGAGATGGGCCAGAGGTGCCAGTGTCATGGTATGCATGAGCCACTTAAGCCAAGAGGCATGATTGTCCATAGCTACCTCCGTATTCCTTAAGGATATGGGTAGGTTTGCTTATCATCTAATGAATGGGTGACCAATGCAATGGTGTGTATATTCTTGTTTGATGGAAGTCATGGTTTAAGGGCGGTTGTGAAGATTATGTTGTTAAGGCATGACAATAAGGCCATTGAAGCATTAATATAGCCCTGTTCAGATTATTGTTGAGATTAAAAATGAGAAAGCTTTCTCTTGTTGCCTGCGCGTTTGCATTATTGTCCTCCTGGCCTGCTTTTTCGTCGACGCCACCTATGCCTGTTTCTTTCCAGGCGGTACCAGAAATTATGGTGAAGTTCGAAGAGGCGACGGAGTATCGCAAGAAAGCGGTTACCTTGGGGCGACTTCCTCACAAGCTGGAGTTGGGTAAGGCATTTCCTACCTATGTGGCTGTTGATGGCAAGCCTGTTCTCGAGACTGAAAACACGGTAACGCAAGAGGTGGTTATTGCCCGTAACCCTTCCCCTGTGGTTGGTGCCGTTTACAACGAGTGGTTAGTACCAAAAGCAACATGGTTGGACACCTATGGCGAATTACCCCTGTTCGATACTTTCATGCCGTTTAAACGTGCAAAGAGTATTAAGGCCATCCCCATCACGGAAGAGGTTTTGAGCCTGTTGGGTAGTCTTGATGGTGAAACAGCGGTTATCGCTGTCGATTGGAACGATGCTGGCATGAAAGTGTATAGGGATGGTTATTTAACCGACGGTGGCTACGGCATCGCGCCAGAGGAAATGCAAAGTACCTATGAGCAAATAGAATAGTTTTTATTTTATTATTCCTTTATAGCTAAGTTATAAATAAAAAGTCTCGCTATGAAAATAGCGAGACTTTTTTTATAAATATCTGTTTTCTCCAGCACATGTCACACAATAAAGTATTTGAGATGATTGTAAGTTAGTATTTTATGGTAATAGCGCCGGAGAAAACAAATAAATGATATTTTCTGACTATTGTTTTGATTGTTTTTAATTATCTGTTGCTGTAATTTCTCAATCGTTTTGACGCTTGGTCAAAAAGTAACTCATATTTAAAAAGGGGATTGAAATGGATAGCGTTTTTAAAGATAAAGTTATTGAAATTATTGCTGAAGTATTAGAGTTAGAGAATGATGAAGTTGGTTTGGATGATGCGCTTGTGGATGATTTAGGTGCCGATTCCCTAGATATCGTTGATCTTTCTTTTTCCTTAGGGAAAACTTTCAAGATTCAAATGCCACAGAAAAGCGTTATAGCTCATGCATTGGAAGTTGCGGATGAAGACAGTGTTTTTGTCGTAAATGAACGCTTGACAGCAAAAGGCGCAGAATTGTTGCAACTGAGCCCTTTTAAATATTCTGCTGAAAACGTAACAGAAGGAGTAAGCCTGACAGAAGTCTATCTTTCAACATCAGTCTCTAACTGGGCAAATGTCTGTTTTGCTATTAAAGAAAGTGGCTTACCTGGTGAAGATGTTATCCATCACTATGTATCGACTTTTTGTGAACAATTGAAAGCTGTTGCCTAATTAGGTCTGATGGGGTGTCATGGAAACTGTTGCTGTAACAGGGATAGGGCTTGTAACGGGTGAACACCTTAGTGCTGAAGATCAATTCTCCGCACTTTTCAATGGGGAGTCGACCATAAAAAAGGATGCAAGACTCCTTGATTTAGGTATTGATAATATCGTGAGTTCACCTATTTCTTCATCAGTTATTTCTAAACTAAGAGATAAACATATAAAGTGTGATGATAATAACTATGAAGGAACCTATGTGGCTTTTGATGCGGTCGTACAGGCTGTTCATTTTGCTGGGCTAAGAAAAGAAATGCTAAATAATGCAGGCCTTTTTTTAGGCATAAATAAAATATTCCCAAATAATAAAGATTTGAATGTTCTATGGGATTACTACAGAGGGGGTAATATAGCAGATGATGATAAATCAAAGGTATTGCAGCGACTAAAATATTTAAAGCCAGACTTAGTATCAGACTATATCGCATCTCGTTTGTCTATAAGAGGTCCAAGTTTAGTCTTCGGCGATGCTTGTGCAGCTGGCGCAGCCGCAATCATGTCAGGTTTCCGCCGTATTCAACAAGGACAATTAGACGTTGCTATTTGTGGTGCTTCTGAATTTGGTACACAACCGATTATGCAATTGCTATTTACTAAGCTGGGTGCGACTTGCAGTCAAACATTTACTACTCCTGCGCAAACATCGCGACCATTTGATAAGGATCGCGCGGGGTGCGTATTAGCTGATGCGGCTGCATTTTTGATACTGGAAAATGCAGAATTTGCCAAACGCCGAGGGAAAAAAGTGTTGGCTTATATTAGTGGCGCTTCGAGGCAAATTGAGTCCTACAAACTAACGGCAACCAACCCGGATGGCAGCTTATATCGTGAATGCATTGAAAAGGCGCTGCAAGATGCACGGTTATCACCTGATGCCATCAGCCATATAAATGCACACGGAACATCAACAGTGAGTAATGACCAAGCCGAGTCTCGGGCGATAGCTAGTTTGTTTTCTAAGACGACGTCAGTAACGTCGACAAAATCTGCGTTAGGGCATTCGTTGGCCGCCAGTGGAGCGATTGAGGCGGTGCTGTCGGTAATGTCCATTGAAAAGCAACAGGTATTACCAACACTTAATTTCATTGAGCCAAAGCCGGATGAGCCACGGCTTAATATTGTCAAGTGGGGTGCTTCTCAGGCCATCGACCACGTTCTCAGCAACTCCTTTGGGTTTGGTGGGGAAAATTGTTGCTTAATTTTTTCCAAGGAGTGCCCCTAATATGCCAGCGTATTTAAAACAAGGGCAGCAACAGCTACCAGGAAGTATGGGGTGGGACGTGTTTTTCTCACAAGCTTCTTTTCCCGTTACGGCCCTTGATAATAATACCAGCCTAGGACTTGCGGATCAGGCTGCCTATTTGAGAGATACCGATCTAAAAAAAATAGAAGTGTCGCGCATTGTTCGTAAGACTTCGGAAAAACAGTCTCGCTGGGTGATAGAGAACAGCGTTAACAGTTGGCGCATGCATTTTGGCGAACAATCTGGGGGGGAAAGAGCGGGGTTATTTCTTGGCTTGGGCACTGTTGATTGTGACGATGATGGGGCGCAAATTTCATTCCGTGGCGATTACAATCAGCTTGCTCGAGAGGGGCTATCCCAAATAAAACCCTTGTCTGGCTTGACCCTACTAAATTCGACGACGGCAAGCCATATTGCCGAGCGGTTGCAAATAACGGGGGCGAATGGTGTCTATTCACCCCACGCCGATGCCGGAGGTAATGCGTTTGCCGAGGCGTATTTTAACCTGACGGAAAACCGGTGTGATGTTGCTTTGGTTTCAGGCGGGAGCCAGAAAATCACCCCTTGGTACTTCTTGGCCTATCAATCGGATTTGTCTGGCGTTAGCGCTCAAGCCTGGTGCCCTGCCGAAGCTGTAGCCACGGTATTGCTTAGTCAGTCTCCACAATCAGCTGAAGGGGTTTTGTTAAGTGTCCACCGGGGATTCAGTGCTAACTTCCAGCCCAGCGATTATTTGCTTGATCAGATTGCGCTTCAATTGGCGCAAAGCCGTGACGGCACATCAGCTGAAAAACCGATGCAGATTATTCATGTCGGGCTGCCAGAGCAAGCACAAAAGATGGTCGCGCCGTTGAGCCGTTTCTTCCCCGGTGCTCACCAGTTGTTACTTGATACCGTGATAGGAACCACAGGCCCTGCTGGAGCTGCGATTGGGGTTAACTTAGCGTTAGAAATTCTCAAGCGGCATGAGATGTTGAGTAGCAACCAAGCCCAGTCAAACCTGGACCTTGAATTGGTGGATGCACCAGTACTCAACGCTCCAGACTGTGTGCCGCTTAATTGTCAACATGTGCTGGTAGCCTGTTATGGCTTGCAGGGACAACAGGTGTTTCTACTGATTGGGGGAACATCAACTGCTAACGCGCTGGTTGGTGATGGAAAAGGAGCCCAGCATGGTTAATCAAAAAGTAGTGATTACGGGGATGGGCGTGATCAGCTGCTATGGCCACCAGCTAGCCGATTTTTGGCAGGCTATTTCCCACGGCAAGAATGGGATCAAGCAGTGGTCAGAAGTAGAAGGTACAGAATTTCCCGTTCAATATGCCTCAACTGTTGATGTTTGCGATTTACTGCAGGCTTTCCCGAATTGGCCGGTCGATACCAAGCCTGTAGAAAGGCGTGTGTTGTTCGGGGCTTTGGCTGCGCAGCAAGCTCTTTCTGATGCTGATATTCGGTGCGGCGAAGGTATCGGTGTATTCAGCTGTAGCGGTGTACCCGAAATTAATGATGCTGAGCTTAGCCAAGTTAACCGAAATGGCATTCATGCTTTTTCGAAACAGACGATGGCTGCAGGTGCCAATCAGTTTTCTGCTCTTCAAAGTGGCAATGACAACATCAGTGTCCAAATTGCCCACCAAAGTGGTGCGACAGGGCCCGTAGTGAATATTAACGGTGCTTGTGCTGGTGCCGCACAGTCAATAGGTGCTGCTTTCCAAGCAATTCGGCGGGGGGAGCTTCAACAGGCGCTGGCTGGAGGGGCTGACTCGGTGTTGAATGCACGGACGATGTCTGGATTGTTTTTGCTAGGGGCAACAGCAACAGCCAACCACCGAAAAAATAAACTCTGTTGTCCTTTTGATGCAGAGCGTGGCGGGCTCGTGGCTGGAGAAGGAGGTGCTTATTTGGTGTTAGAGAGTGAGTCTTCTGCCAGGGCCCGTGGTGCAAGAATATATGCAGAGGTGCAGGGCTATGGAAGCTCAATGGATGCCTACAAAGTCACCGCACCTCGGCCCGATGGGAGAGGGGCACAAGCCGCGATGGTAAGCGCCTTGGCTGATGCGGGAATCAAGCCTGATGCGATTGACTACATTAATGCCCACGGTACATCGACCCCGCTAAATGACAAGATAGAAACTGCAGCAATCAAAACGATTTTTGGTTACGGCAGTGTAAGCTCGAAAGGGGAAAACGGCTCTCAATTACCATTGGTTTCAGCAACTAAGTCCATGATTGGTCATTGGATATCGGCTGCGGCCGCTCCAGAGGCAATTGCCACTGTCCTGGCGATACACCATGGTCTTGTTCCTCCGACAATCAACCTACAGAACTCAGATCCCCTTTGTGACCTTGACTATGTTCCGGATATCGCAAGGCCATACAGCCTAACTCATTGCCTGTCCAATTCATTTGGTTTTGGTGGCATAAATTCTAGCTTGGTATTTGGTAAGTACAATGAATAAATCTGCAATAGCAATTACCGGTTTTGGTTTGGTTTTGCCACAGTCGCCTTCAAATCCTGATGCGCAAAGCCAATCCGCTCCGGAACTGATCCCCAGAAAATTAAGGCGGTTCTCGACCCGATCTATTCCCACAGCTGTCGCGGCTTGTCATCAGGCAGTTGAAAGCTGCGGGCTGGATGAAGAAACGTTACGCGACAAAGTGGCCCTGTATACCGCACAAAGTGGATACCAGCACCCTGATTTTGACGATTTCGTTGATGCATTGAAAGGATGGGATCGCCAAGTTGAGCCGTCGTTGCTTGCGACATTATGGCGGTCCCGTCAAGTCAATCCATTTCTAATTACCAAAGCCCTGAGCAATAACCTGATTGGCATCATCAGTCAAATATGGCGGCTGAGAAATGATGGTGTGGCCTTTATTCGTGATCAAGCCGGCTCGGTAGCAGCTTTGGATGAGGCTTGTTTTCAGCTGCGCGCTGGATATGCGGAAGTGGCAATGGTTGTTATGTCGGGCTGTGATGAAGATTGCTATACCGCGGTTGCTGAGCAAAGGCCCTTGCCCACCAATACGGAGCACACTGGTGCGGCGGTCCTCATTCTTGAGTCCAGATCGCATGCTAAACGGCGTGGTGCCAATGTACAGGCATGGATAAATAGCTTTAGCTCGAATTCGCAGGAAAACGCCCCTCGGTTTGATGGTGCAATGTTTGGCGAACGGAAAGGATTGGAATGGGGCGGCATTGTCATGGCTATGACACAAAGCTTGCAGCATGTGCTCTCTGAACAGTATCAGGGGCAATGGTCAGTAGAAGCGGATTATGGCAGCAAACGGACAGCACGAGCAATACTGAGAAGGGATACCGAATGAATCACTATTTGCAATACTGTAAACCCTCTTTATCGGCAGCCCTTACCAGTATCGGGCTAGATAAAGTTTATCACCGTGCCGAAGGGCAATATTTATATTATTCAAATGGCCTCGGTGCCGAAAAGCAGGTACTCGATCTCTTAGGCGGTTATGGCGCTGTGTTGTTTGGCCATAACGACCCGGCATTCAGACAGCAGGCTGTAGATTTGTTACAAGCCAATACGCCTTTTCACCACCAGTTTTCCATTCGCAATGGTGCCGGTGCCTTAGCTGAAAAGTTACAGCCTTTGCTGAGAAAAGAAACAGGCTGGCCGGAACCATTTCGTTGTGCCTTTACTTCGACCGGAGCGGAAAGTGTTGAGGTAGCGATAAAGCACAGCGAAATGAGCCGGGGTCAAAAGCTTGAGCTTTTATCGAAGCAGTCCGAGCGCGCCTTGGAGCAATTAGGTCTGGCCTTTGCGGAAAATACCACGTTGTCCTTGGCGCTGTCTGAGGCCCAGGCAATGTTGCATCCTGAGCTTACGAATGCGTCCAGTGATCAAGCGATAGCCTATGTCAGCAAGCACAATGCCAGTGTATTACAGCAGCCACCTGTTTTTATAGCACTGGAGCATGCCTTCCATGGCAAGCTCACTACATCTATCCAGCTTACGCACGGTATCATGTACCGCCAGCCATTCCGCCGTTTGGGTTTACGGACTGAATTTGTGTCTATTGCCCAGCTTGAAAGGTTATGCCATGGAGATACGACCTGGTTGGATCGGCCCTCATTGTTGCTCCCCAAGAAAACCAAAAAAGGGCTCGTACTTGAAGAGGTTGCTATTCCTAGTGTTGCCGCGTTATTGGTTGAACCTGTCCAAGGGGAAGGGGGCGTATATGCTTTAACCGAAGCTGATGCAAAAGTATTACACCGGGTCAGAGATATGCTTGGGTGCCCACTCATTGCTGATGAAGTGCAGTCCGGTAGTGGCCGTTGCGGCTCATTTCTTGCCGGTAGCCAAATTGGCTTAAAGCCTGACTATGTTGTGCTGTCAAAAGCTTTGGGCGCGGGCCTATCTAAGCTAGGGGTGGTGGCTATTCGCTCGGGCCAATATGCGGAAGGTTTTGATATTTTACAAAGCTCGACTTTTGCCGAAGACGAAATGTCTTGCCAGTTGGCTGCTGCATACCTCGACCGCTTGGCGGAAGATGACGGACGGGCGCTATCCACGGTCCGGGAGCTGGGGGAGGCCCTGCTTGTGGCATTGAAGGAGCTGCATCAGACCTACCCTGATGTGATTAAGGATATTCGTGGCAAGGGGCTGCTTTTAGGTGTTGAGTTTCAGGATCAGGATCATGCGCCAGCACATTTGATCCGGACATCAGCCTACCAAGGGGCCTTGGGCTACTTGCTAACCGGGCATTTGCTCAATGAGCACGGGATCAGGGTTGCTCCGCCAGCCAGTGCAGGAAATGTGCTCCGGATAGAGCCGACTATTTTGTTGACCCAACAACAAATAGACGAACTCATCTATGCCCTCGAGCGGATGTGCTTGGCTCTGAGGTACCAAGACACCGGGTATTTGATGCATTTCCTGGTTCATGATGAGCCCCACCCGACTAAAGAGCCAAAAGATTTCCGGCCATGGTACGCCTCTTTGGGGATAGAACAGCAGTACTCACAGCCAGCAGATAGTAAGGTGGCCTTTGTTAACCATTTGATTTCCAGTGACTGGCTGCGCCAAGTGGATGCCTCCTTGCAACATTGGACAGATGCCCAGTGTGATGATTTAGTCAGGCGCTTTGCCTTTGATAAGCGGGTTGCCCCATTTGCTCCCGTCAGGATGCAGTCCAGCCAAGGGCAGACGGTAGACTTTATTTTATACCCCATCAATTCTACCTCACAGCAAATTAGTGAGCAGCTTGAAAATAATCAACTGGAGCCACTTCGGGCTGCGATTGATGAAAGGCTGGCCGCAGCGAAAGCCGATGGTTGTAAGCACGCCGGGCTCGGGATGTTCACCTCGATTGTGATGAATAACGGGAAGGCGGCACAGACTGCTGGTATTTCCCTGACCACCGGAAATGCACTGACCATAGCGATGGCTCACGAAGCGCTAGTGAATGCTGCGCAAGACAGAGGCCACCCTATAGTCTCTGCTGCCGTCATTGGTGCGGCTGGCAACATCGGTTCGGTATACAGTTTGCTCGTTGCAGAGCACTGTCAGCAACTCATTCTGGTGGGGAGTGGCCGGCAGGGTTCTGTGAAGCGACTACAGAAGGTTGCATATCAGGTCTACCAAGCCGAATGGGAAAGCTTGCAAGATCCACGTCAGCCTGCCTCTGGTATCGCCTCGGTCTTGCAGAACCACCAAGAACTCATAGCCAACTGGCTTAGCCAAATGCCGGATAAGACTGCAGGAGAGGCAATATTTGATTGGTGCCAGCAATATTTATCCGTTGGTCCGGTATTGATTTCAACGGATGTCGCTGCAATTAGCCAGGCGGATACTGTTATCTGTGCTTCAAATGCGTCTGATGCATTTATTGATATCGGCATGATCCAGCAAAGCGCGATTGTTTGTGATATTGCAGTCCCACATAACCTTTCGGACAGCGTATTGGGGGCTCGGCCTGATATCCGGTGTATCCGGGGAGGGATTGTACAAACCCCGCATAATGAAAGCCTGGATCCCAGAGTAAGGGCCTATCTTGGCGAAGGTCAGGTTTATGCCTGCATGGCAGAAACCGTAGTGCTTGGCATGGAGCAATATCCAACTCATTACTCCTACGGCAACCTAACCAAAGGACAGGTGAAGTGGATAGCCCAACGAGCGCGTGAGCACGGTATGAAGTTAGGCAAAGTTAAGGTATCGGAGTCGATGTAATGGAACGGAACGAAAGTACTTCAAGACCGGTAGCTTTGGTTACTGGCGCGACGCGGGGAATTGGACGCAGTATTGCGTTGGCATTTGCCCAAAAGGGTTATGACCTTGCTTTTTGCTATCGCAGCAACCAAGCAGAGGCGGTCACGCTGATGGCCGATATTGAAAGGGCCGGTGCCCGGGTTCTTTCCCACCAGTTGGATGTCAGTGATGAGGCGGCCGTAACCACGTTCTTT
Source organism: Photobacterium gaetbulicola (assembly GCF_003025515.1). Lineage (NCBI taxonomy): Bacteria > Pseudomonadati > Pseudomonadota > Gammaproteobacteria > Vibrionales > Vibrionaceae > Photobacterium > Photobacterium gaetbulicola. The sequence continues at coordinate 15,649 of NZ_PYME01000028.1, forward strand.
GGAAGGCTAGAGCAGCAGTACGGACGGCTTGACGTGTTGGTCAACAATGCTGGCCAAACCCGCGATGGCCTTTTGGTCAGTATGGAAAAGACCGACATGGAAGCGGTTTTAGCGACCAATGTCGTTGGTACTATGCTGTTTTGCCGTGAGGCGGTCAAACTGATGCTGCCCGCAAGAAGCGGGAGCATCGTTAATTTATCATCAGTTTCTGCAGTTAGGGCGAATAAGGGGCAAACAAACTATGCCGCCTCAAAAGGGGCGGTCGAAGCCCTTACACGGGCTTTGGCAGTAGAAGTGGGGAAGAAGGGCATTCGGGTCAATGCCGTCGCGCCAGGGGTTATCAAAACTGAAATGACAGGGGAGCTGTTGGATAACTTTGAAAAGCAATTGAAGCAACGTTTATTGGCTAGGAAATTTGGTGAACCGAGTGATATTGCTGAGGCTGTTCTGTTTTTGGCCCGCCCCGAAAACCATTACATCACAGGGCAGGTGCTGACCGTTGATGGCGGTCTTGTATTGGGCTAGGTAAGGAAGAACGATGAAAGGGATAGTTGTCATTACAGGGGCGGCCAGCGGGATTGGAGCCGCCGTGGTAAAAACGGAGCTGACCCAGGCCAAGCGCCATATTGTGGCGATTGATATTGATGAAGCAGGGCTGGATTGTATAAAGCAATCGCTTACTGCTGATGAGAAGGAGCGCATTACTTTCTGTTGCATTGATCTCACTGATATTAATGCAATGCAGGCTGCGGTATCAGGTTTCTGCTGCCGGGGAGATGGCGTCGATAAGATCATCATCAGCCATGCCTTGAGTAATGAAAATCAGATTGACCAACAGTCTGTGTGGGATAGGGTGCTGGATGTGAACCTCCATTCGACCCAGCGCTTTCTGGCGGCTTTAGAGCCCCATATTAATATTCACGGCCGGGTGGTGATTTTATCTTCGGTGCTTGGCAAGGCGGGAAAAGTCTCCAACTCTGCCTATTGCGTCTCTAAGCATGGCTTATTGGGGCTGGTTAAGAGCCTGGCACTGGATTGGGCTCCGAGAAAAATCACGGTTAATGCCGTGATGCCCTGTTGGGTGGACACGCCGATGTTGCGTCGTGAACTTGCCCCCCAAGCGGATGCGTTAGGGATCACGGTCGATCGTATGATCCGTCAAATAAAGAAAAGGATCCCCCTCAAACAGTTAGTCAAAGATAGCGATGTGGCCGATACCATTGCTTTTTTGACCTCATCGTCTGCCGCGATGATTACCGCGCAAGGGATTGTAATTGATGGAGGTTTCGGATGTGGCGTATAGCGGCTTTGTCCGGTCTGCTCATTGGGGCAATAACGGTGCCCCAAGTGCAAGCCAATGATTGGTACCTTGAACCTAGGTTATCCGTTGCAGCATCTTCACGTTTGCATGGCAGTGAAACGCTGACTTCTCAAGTCAATGCCGCGGGATTGAAGTTCGAATATTTCGGAGAAACTCTGACATTTAACTTTGATGGCGAAATGCAATACGACGCGGTATTTGATTGGACTAATCAGTATAGCCGCAAGGCGAGGGATGAATATGCAACCCGACTGTGGCTCGATGAAGCTTTTTTGTCGTGGAGTTGGGCAGATTGGTTCATATATTTGGGGTTCCAAAAAGTTGTTTGGGGGGAAGCCGATGATCTCAGGGTCACGGATGTTGTCAATCCGTTAGATCTCAAAGACTTTGTGTTGTTTGATATTGATGACTACCGGATTGCCCAGCCTATGTTGCGGACTGAGTCCACCCTTGGCGACTGGGACGTAGAGTTGCTCTGGTTATTTGATTTCGAACCTAATCAGTTCGTCGCCAGTGGTAGCGAGTTTGCCATGCCGGCTTTGGACGGGGTGCCGCTTGACGAGCCTCACGGCAGTGAGTTTGGCTTCCGTCTCTCTACTATCCTGTTTGATGCCGATACGAGCTTTTATGCTTTTGCGGGATATCAGGACGATCCGGTTTTTATTGCCGAGCGGCAACAGGTGGTAGGCAAGTACCATGACCAACGAATGCTGGGCAATAGCCTGTCATTTTCGCTAGGCGACTTTGTTATGCGTACAGAGTTAGCGTGGTTTTACCAGCAAAGTTATGGCACGGCGTCTTTTGCCAGGGAGAAGCATAATACGACGCAAGGATTGCTCGGTATTGATTACCTTTACCGCGATTGGCTGATCACCGGCCAAATATCAGACCGGTATATCAGTGGCTGGTCCGATGAACTGGCAGTCCCTGAGTCTGATGCGATATATACACTGTCTGCGGAGGGCAGCTTGATGGCCAGCAAATTAACGGCCAGAGTTGCCGCAAGTTATGCCGATGCCAACGGAGGCGGTGGATTGTATCAAGTGAAACTGGCCTATATCCCCACTAGTGCTTGGAAGTTGCAATTGAATGTTGACCTGTTGAATGGCAATGAAAACAACTTCTTTGGCCAGTATAAAAACAACGACAGGATCTGGGTGTCGACTACGTATTATTTGTAAGGTGGAAAAATGAAAAAGGGAATTGTTGCAGCGCTATTGTTTAGTTCATTCCTGTCTCATGCAAATCCTGATGCTGACAGTATATTAACTTCTGTTCGTGACCGTGATGATGGTCATTCATATATATCAGATGTTGAACTGAATTTAATTAATTCAGATGGTAATGTCAGAGCCAGAAATATGTATATGTTGCAGAAAGATAGTGACGATAAGGAAATGACATATATTTACTTCTATGACTCAGTCGATGTCCGCGGGGTAAGCTTTCTGATGTATACCTATCCAGAGCAGACGGGCAGCGCGGATGACCAATGGCTGTATTTACCAGCTTTTCGCAAGATCCGCCGGATAGGCTCTAACGATAAGCGAGGGTCATTTATGGGCAGTACCTTCTCATACTATGATCTGGATAAAATTCGGATCGGTGACTATCAATCGACTGTTGTTGGGGAAGAAATTATCGATGGCAGAGAGACTTGGGTTATCGAGCAAATTCCCTCCTCACAGGAGGTGATTAACAAAACCGGCTATCACAAGGTGAAGCGGTGGGTCGACAAAGAGAGGGAGATTTTTGTACGTAGTGATTATTTCGATGCCAAGGAAGTGCTATTCAAACGGCAAGAGGCCATTGAAGTCGAGGCTGTTCAGGGGATCTGGACAATCACTAACGCGAGAACAATAAACTTAGTCAATGATACATCATCAGAGATGATTTTTAATAATTTAGAATATAACGTCGGTTTGGATAATAACAAGTTCAGTAAGCGGGCTTTGAAAAATGGACTGAAAATATCTTCGATTAAAGAGCTTATTCAGGGAGATGAAGGTTAAGTCATGAATTCATATATCAATTTTGTGTCCAAGTATGCAAAATCAATAATCTTGTTGTTAGTTTTGATTACTGGTTTTTTTACCTATCAGATTAGCTATCTGACGGAAGACAGTAATCCTTACTTATTGCCAGAGAGCCATCCGGCGAGAAGCAGTTTGCTGGAAATGCGGGAAGAGTTTACGGGAACCTATGACTCTATTTTAATTGCGCTTTATAACCATGACACTATTTTCAACCAGGAAAGCTTGAATGCCATCTTTAGCCTGACCCAATCGGCTCGAAAGATAATGTTGGCTGATCAATCGGATATTGATAGGTTGGCGTTGCTCAAAAAACAATATCCACAACATGCAGAGCTAGCAGCTTTAGTGGCGGGTGTTCTGGCCGGAGAACTTGGTCAGGATGATGCCGCGCCCGTCAGGCAGTTCGTCGCCGACGGCCATGGCCAGTCATTGTCAGCGGCTGATGCGAAATACCTCCGGGTGTTGGCTGAACGTCTTGATCCTGTCCGAGAAATGGCTGGAATGGCAGCTACTGAGAATGTATTCCTTGAGCCTGATGGAACACTCCGCGCGAGTATCACGCTAAACCACAATGACAGCAATTCGGCTGATATTCAAAAAGCGATCATGAAAAATGAGCTGATGGAAATGGGAGTGGTGGATAAACTGGGTCACGTTGGACTGGTGGTTATTGAAGTTAGCGTGCTCCAGGATGATGCCGAGGGACAGCTGAGGGCATACGATGCCATCCGCCTTCTGGTTGATGAATACCAAGCCGCGAACCCTCAACTGAAAGATGAAGTCTATATTGGGGGTGTTCCTGTTTTCTTTGCTGAGCAAAAGAAAATTATGGACCGCGACTTGGGGACGCTGCTGCCTGCGGTGATGGTGCTCATAGCGCTGATTTTGATTGCTTTTTTTCGGTCGGGGCTTGGCGTTGCCATCCCATTGGTGAATGTTGTGATGTGCACAATATGGACCATGGGCGCGATGGCGATGGTCGGTATTCCCGTTGACTTGATAACCAGTGTGTTACCGGTGTTCTTAATTACGATTTGCTCTTCCGATGCAATCCATGTCATGGCTGAGTATTACCATCAGCGCCGCCAGGAGCAATCAAACAAGCAGGCGGTTGTTGTCACCATACGGTTGATGACAGCGCCGGTTGTTCTGACGACAATCACAACCTGCCTGACGTTCATCATATCAACCACTACCAGCATCAGTAACCTGCAAAATTTCGGCCTGAGTATGTCGTTCGGAATGTTTGTGGCGATGGTTATTTCGTTGTTGCTGATCCCGGCATGGCTCTCGTTGCTGAAGCCGAAGAACCAAGCCAAAAAACAGGATAACAAACCCGGTGATTCATACCTTATCAGTCGTTGTCTGATCAGCATTTTTAAACCGGTTATTGCCTATCGTGCGCGTTTTATGGTGCTGACTTCAGTGGTACTGGCGGGATTAGTGGCAATGGCACTGCAGGTCAGTGTGGACGATATGGGGAGTGGCTATTTTGCTCCGGACAACGAGTTTCGTATCGCGGATGACTTTATCAATGGCAATGTCGCGGGAACCAGCCCGGGCTGGATCGAAATCGATGCGGGTGAACCCGGTGCCGCCCTTGATTATGACACTATCATGTTTGTCGACAAACTGGAAAAGTTCATCCACCAGCAGGCAAATATTACGTTTAGTTACTCTGCTGCCAGGTATGTTAGGCGGATGAACCTGGTGCTCAACGACATGGCCCCAGAGTACGACCGCCTGCCATATCGAGAGGAAACATTCACCGATACCGATGAAGAAACCGGTTTGGTTGAGGAAGTAGCCATCTCTGGCCAAGATATTATTCGCCAGTCAATCCTGATGTACGAGAACGGCGGTGGCAGCGACCTGACTAATGTTCTCAATGAGGATTTCTCCAAAACGGTGATGCTCTATACCATGAACACCACGGTTGCCAGTGAGTTCCAAGCTTTTCTCGATGTACTTATCCCTTGGCTGGAAGACAATACGCCGGCTGGTATCAGCTATAAGCTGGCGGGCGCTCCGATTATTTGGACGGCAGTACTTGATGAACTGATCTCCGGTCAGGTACTCAGTATTGGCTTGGCTTTCTTAACCGTCGTACTCACCATGAGTCTGTGGTTGAAGTCTTGGAAGATGGGGTTAGTCGGTACCCTGCCTCTGGCGGCAACAGTAGTGATCTATTATGCAACCATGGCTTTCTTTGGTATTGAGTTGAATATTGGAACTGCGATTATTTCTTTCTTAATTCTAGGTATTGTTGATTACTCCGTTCATTATTTGCTTAGAACCAAGCATGGTGTAGAACAGGGACTATCCATTGATGATGCGTTATTACAGGCGCTATCACAGTCGGGCCGTTCGATAATTGCCAATGTTTTTGTGTTCAGTATCGGCTTTATTGCCCTGCTGTTCTCAGAATTTAAACCTATCGTTGATTTGGGAACTTTGGTTGGCTTATCTTTGTTTATCAGTGGCATCATGTCGATTTACGTAATTACTCTGCTGGCTCCTTGGTTGATTCCATCAGATAACGTCGTTACGGTAAAAGATCCACTAACCGTATGATGAAACAAGCTGCACCTTTGAAGGAACAAGGTGCAGCTTGGATCTCTTTATCTTGGCAATTGTTTTACGCAGAGTTATGGAAGGGAATGAGTAAATTAACGAGGAAAGAAAGGGAAAGGCGGCAGCGCGAATCATTATTTTTGGATATTGCCTATGAGATCTTGCTCAAGGAAGGTATTCAGGCGCTGACAATGGAAAAGGTGGCAAACATATCAGAATACTCGAAAGGGACTGTGTATGGTCATTTCGGTTGCAAAGAAGACATTATCTCAGCATTGAGTGTCAAAACGCTGAAGCTGCAAAAGGCGATGATGCAACAGGTTCTGGAAGGCGAGTGTTCAACTCGCGAAAGAATACTGAGCTGCGCCTTGGTGTATGTGCTTATCCAGGAAAAATATCCGAGGCTACATTACTGTGTCCTGTCGCTAAATGACCCTCTGGTCAGCACTAAACTCTCCAGCACCATGCAGGAGCTATACGCGGAAGTGGAAGAGCAAGTTAATGACCTGCTGGTTGAAACAATCTGTGCCGCCCAGCAGTGCGGTGATCTGCCCATGGATAAAACCGCAGAATCTATCGCTTACGCGGTGCGTGCAATGGTGTTCGGCATGTCTCTTATTGGTCATGACTCGTTGGAAAGCGTGACTCGATGCCACTTAAGCTCGTTGTTGGATGGGTTGGGGTGGCAACCGCTCACTCGAGATGCTGACTATCTGCATTATTGGCAGCAAACACGTGAAACCCTTCTCGGAGTAACGATTCCAGAAATTCACTCATACTGAGTACCAGCAGATAGGTTAGAAGTTTAAGTTCGATCACATTTTTTTGAACCGAGGCTTTTTTTGGTTGTTTAGCTAAATCGGTTTAGCAATAATTAACTCAGTTAAATGTTGTGGAGACAAGTGAATGGCAAAAGTATGGGTCACAGGTGATGCAGTGGTTGATCTGATCCCCGAAGGCGAGGGGACATACCTAAAATGTCCTGGCGGCGCACCGGCAAATGTTGCCGTGGGTATTGCTCGCCTTGGGGGAGAGACTGCATTTTTCGGCCGTGTCGGCCAAGATCCGCTGGGCCGTTTTATGAAGCAGGTGCTTTCTGACGAAGGCGTCGGCACCGAACTGATGAAGCTGGATGAAGAGCACCGTACTTCGACTGTCATTGTTGACCTGGACGATGAGGGCGAGCGCAGCTTTACCTTCATGGTGAAGCCAAGTGCCGATCAATTCACATCAAAAGACGATGTACCTGCTTTCGCTCGGGGTGAGTGGCTCCACGTTTGTTCGATAGCCTTGGCTAATGAGCCTTCCCGTGGCACTACTTTAGCTGCGATGAAAGCAATTAAAGCCGCGGGCGGTTATGTGTCCTTTGACCCTAACCTTCGTGAAGAAGTCTGGGCCCAACCTTCTGAGCTCAAACCTGTTGTGATGCAAGCGGTCGCACTCTCTGATGTGGTGAAGTTTTCTGATGATGAGCTATTGTTCCTGACAGAACAGACGGATTTGCAAGCAGCGCTGGCTTACCTTAAGCAGCAATATCAATTGCCGTTGGTTATCGTGACGCAAGGTAAGAAAGGGGCGTTGGTGGTGCAGGGGGGTAAACAGCAACTGGTTACCGGGAAACCTGTCAACCCCGTTGACACCACCGGTGCCGGTGATGCCTTCGTCGGCGGTTTGCTGGCGGGCTTGGTGAGCGTTGATAACTGGCAGGATGAATCCCAGTTGCTGGGCATTATCAAGCAAGCCAATGCCTGTGGTGCGCTTGCAACCACTGCCAAAGGCGCCATGACGGCGCTGCCGACGGCCAAGCAGTTGGCTGAATACTTAGCAGTGTAAAGCCTGTGTAGGCCAAGCTGCCAAAGCAAAGGACGGTTGGAAACCCGCAAGGATCTCGCTAATGCAAGATCCTTGTTTGGTTAATACTACCTATGGTCGCCGGGAGTAAAGCACTTAGGCTGGAGCGTGCGTCAGGCTAACCTGATGGTTGGGAAAAGTGACGGGCGATAAGCTATGCCTTACCAATCCCGGATTTGATCTCGTTATCCATATCATCCAAGACATCATCTAAATACGACTCAACCTTTTCCTCGACGAAACTGTCAGGCTCCTCAAAATAAGCCAGGTGATAAATGGCATCTCCTTCGTTGACCAAAGGAAGACTTTGTTGGCCGATGATGATCCCCCCTTGCAGGGCTTTAATGGCTACCTCGTCACTGCCGAGTGGATCGCTAATGATGGCCAGGGTTTGATCTTTTTCGACCCTCTGGCCTAAAGTAACGTGCGAGCGGAGAATACCGTCAAAGTCAGCTCGTATCCATCGGGTCGCCCTGGCGACGACAGGCGGTTTTGCTCGTGTTAGTTTACCTTGCGCCGTCATACCGAGGTGGCGCATGACCCTTTGAATGCCTCTAATTCCAGCGGTGATGGCAAAGGGTTCGAAACGCAATGCTTCTCCTGCTTCATAAGTGATAACAGAAATGCCTGCTTTTTCCGCTTCAGCGCGCAATGACCCATCACGTAACGAGGCGTCAATCACTACCGGTGTACCAAAGGCCATCGCCATCTCGGCTGAAATAGGATGACTGAGGTTGGCGCGTATTTGCGGGAGGTTTGTCCGGTGGATCGCCGCTGTATGGAGGTCGATCACATGGGTGCACTGCATGACGATATTGGTAAAAAAATAATGGGCGATTCGCCCAGCGATAGATCCGCGAGCTGAGCCGGGAAAACAGCGATTGAGATCCCGCCGGTCCGGTAAGTATCTTGATTTATGGATGAAACCGAACACATTGACCACGGGGACAGCGATTAAGGTCCCTTTCAGTTTCATGGGGTCGATTTTTGTCAGAAGCTGACGCACAATTTCGACACCATTTAATTCATCACCATGAATAGCAGCATCAACCAATAGTACCGGCCCGGCGAGACGGCCATTGACGACTTCTAATGTGACAGATAGGTTGGCATGGGTATATAGTCTGGCAACCTCTAGGTCGACACTCACCCTCTTGCCTGGAGGCACCAGAGTCTCGCCGCATTGAAAAGCCTGATTCCGGCTAGCCTTTGCCACGGGTACGGGTCCGCTGGGGTTTGGCATTTTTTTCAATGTAGTCAATGATCATACCGGCAACATCCTTACCGGTTGCCAGCTCTATACCCTCCAGCCCGGGGGACGAATTCACCTCCATCACCAACGGCCCGCGCTCGGAGCGCAACAAATCCACACCTGCCACATTCAGGCCCATGACTTTGGCTGCATCGACCGCCGTTTTTCTTTCTGTGGGGGTAATGCGCACCAGAGAGGCTTCCCCACCGCGGTGTAGGTTGGAGCGAAACTCTCCGGGTTGAGCCTGGCGCTTCATGGCGGCAATGACTTTATCGCCAATGACAAAGCAGCGGATATCGGCCCCTCCGGCCTCTTTGATGTATTCCTGAACCATGATGTTGGCTCTCAGCCCCATAAAGGCTTCAAGCACACTTTCTGCAGCTTTCTGGGTTTCGGCAAGGACAACGCCAATGCCCTGGGTTCCCTCCAGTAGTTTTATAACCACCGGAGCGCCACCAACCATGTGAATTAAATCTTTGATATCGCCGGGCTTGCTGGCAAAGCCTGTGATCGGCATGCCGATATTTTTACGGGAAAGTAATTGCAGAGAACGCAATTTATCCCGAGAGCGGGTGATGGCGACGGATTCATTGACCGGAAACACTCCCATCATTTCGAACTGCCGTAACACCGCACAACCATAAAAAGTCACCGATGCGCCGATGCGAGGAATAATGGCATCAAAGCCTGCAAGCTCATCGCCCTTGAGGTGAATCGAAGGCGAAGTGGAATTGATGTTCATGTAGCAGCGAAGTACATCGATGATTTTGTATTCATGCCCGCGCTCTTGGCACGATTCGATAAGGCGACGTGTTGAGTAAAGATCTTTATTGCGGGATAAAATACCTATTTTCACAACAACTTACTCCTTTGATAATAAGAAAGACTTGCCAGGATCGACAATCATGCGTGAATGAAGAGCCGTTCGACCGATCAACATGCGAAATCTCATGTTGTCCCTGGGAGTGAGAGTCATCTCTATGGGAAAAGAGGAGTTACCAGCAACCAATTCCGTACGGATGATATAACGTTGTGTTTCATGCCCGCCGGAATCTCGGACGAGCCTCTGATCGATCACGCGGGACTCGCACTGAACAACAACATCGGTGTTTGCTTGGATTGGGTGTACCCAAAAGCGCAGCCATTGCTGATTGTTGTGGCGAAACTCTTCGATAGCAAAGGTATGTAAACAGGATGTCCGAGCCCCGGTATCGACCTTGGCCTTGATTCGCTCAATACCTAGTTGAGGTAAGCTAACCCACTCTCGCCATCCAACGATGACTTTGTTGTCTGTTTTCAAAACGTCTACCTGCAGTGACTGGTTAAGTCTTTCGCTGTAAGGGAACTGAAAACAGTATAGTTGATGCAGAGTCGTTGTTTTTCTATCTGTTAGCCGATCTTAGCAGGTGTGTGAGTTTGGTGAGGGGCCATGGCTACCCTAGAAACGCAGGAAAAACCCTTCAGGTAGCCATGGTATAGGGGGGAATGATTCCGCTCTAGCTTAACAACCACGCTTTAGCATCAATAGAAACGGGTTCATCGCTAATCAGCCGAACAGCGGTGGCATCTTGAGCGGTAAATACACGGGCTGTCATGGCAAACTCGCCTTGATTGATAAAGAGCTCTAGCGATGAGTTGTCAGCCAGAAGCTGCAGTTCAACAGCTTGGCTGTGTGGCCAAGGCAATTCACGGATGGTTTCACCGTCGGTTGGCTGGGCATGGCTGCGATCTAGGCGGATCCGCTGTTGGTCGGCATCAAGGATGATGTCGCAGTACTCGCTGCCGTTGTCCATCACCCGCAGGGTGGTTTGCCCCGATGCCGGCCACGGTAAGATCGTTTGCAATTCGAAGCTCTTGCTCCCCAGATCCAACGAAGACTTTTCATTGTTAGCCTCGAGGTTAAAGCTCTGTGTTTCGCCGCGAAGTTGCTGCAACTCACGGGCAGGCTGCTGATACAGCTTACCGTTTTGCCAAGATAGCTCTCGCAGGCAGGTGAGCTGGTGGAGCCATTTGTCTTTAACACTTGGCTGGTTGATTTCATCTGGCAGTCCCATCCAACCTATCATCAGGCGGCGGCCGTCTGGTGCCTGTGTCGACTGCGGGGCATAAAAGTCGAAGCCGTGATCCAGCGTGTAGAACTCTGATAATTCAAGCCGATCATTCTCATCCAAGCTGGCTTGCAGGTAGCCGTTATGGTGCGGGACGTTATGGTAGTGACTATCGGCTTCGATGCCTTGAGGGCAGATAATGGCAACCAGTTGCTCGCCCATTTCGAATAGGTCCGGGCACTCCCACATGTAGCCGAAGTCATTGAGCTCGCTACCAGTCAGTGAAACAAACTCCCACTGGCGTAAATCAAAAGAGCGGTAAATTGCCAGGCGGCCAAGCAGTTGGCCTTCATCAGTTTCTTGCTGGGCTCCCAATAGCATCAGCCAGTGATCGCCATTTTTTACCAGTTTCGGATCGCGGCAATGGGGAGTGACTGAAGGCGGTAGGCTGTCAATCACCGGTCCGTGTTTGGTGAAATTGATACCATCGCTCGAGGTGGCCAGGCACTGGGTGGTAATGCGCTGGCGCTGCTCGCCAATCCGGACATTGCCGGTGTAGAACAGCATCAGTTCATCGTCGGTACTGACAGCATGGCCAGAGAACACCCCATGGCTGTCGAACCAATCCGATGGGTAGAGCGCCATCGGCTGGCTTTGCCAATTAACCAGATCGGAACTGGTGACATGGGCCCAGTACTTGTCTTTGTGCACACAGCCAAAAGGGTAGAGCTGGTAGAAAAGGTGGTATTCGCCATTGTGGTAGGTGAAGCCGTTAGGATCGTTGAGCAGACCCTGCGGTGGGGCAATATGCCACAGCGGCCGGTGCGGTGACTGGGTGATCTCGCACACTGCCGCAAGTTGAGTGCGCTGGTTTTGCTCGATAATACGCCCGAGCTGCTCCCAGTCAGCCTGACATAAAGGCACTTCCGGCGTCCAGGCTACCTGATTGAGGCTGCTGTGGAATGGCAACACACGTGCAAGATCGGAGCGAAGCTCAGGATCCTTAAGTTCCAGAATCACCTGTTGCTCGACGCGCAGCGCACGCAAGAGGTTGTTGGGGCCGCCGCAGGCAGCAAGGATATCTGTCAGTGTCATGGGGTTGAGGCCTTAACCAGTTTGTTTGATAATTTCGGGAACGTTCCAAAAATACAAAAAATGCAGCAATCAGTGCAAGAGGAGCGCTGTATTTGCTCCCCTTTATGACGAAAACTGTGCGTTGGATCGCTTTTTGGTGCTGGCGGTGGGTAAGGAATGAAGGCTGGTTATCAAGCGCTTTCGCGCGGGATCCAGTCAAAGCCCAGTACCAGTTTGGACACCTGGCTGCGGCCTTGCTCAATGATTTCCAGCAGCATTTTGGCGGCATTGTTGCCTGCAGGCTCGAAGCCATAGGCAAAAGTAGACAGGCCTGGTGTTACGACAGAGGCCATTTCATCGTTACCGACACCGATCACCTTGATGTCTTCACCGGGCACTAGTCCGGCTGCGGCAATGGCTTGCATCGCACCGATTGCGATACGGTCGGTTGCGCAAAAAACGCCGTCAACTTTATGATTTTTAGACAAAATATTTGCCATTTCCTGGCGCCCTGAGGCTATTGAGAATTGCCCTTGGCAATGGAACTTAGGTGGCTCGGCTGCCATATGGCTCAAGGCGCGGCTAAAACCGTCGAAGCGTTGCTGGTCGACAGCGATATCATCGCTTTGTACCCCGAGAAAGCCGATATGCTTGCAGCCTGCTTGGTTCAAAATCTCGCCAGCACAATATCCCACCCGGTAGTCATCGTGGATGACACTGGGGATGTTGAAACTGGAGCCGTCCTGACCGATTAGCACCACTGGCGCCTTGGATCGCTTGATGGCTGTGACTAGCTGCTCATCGATGTGGGTAGCAAACATCACGATACCCTCAACCCGTTTCTGGTTGAACAGTTCAATGTATTGCAGCTCCTTGCCTGCCTCCAGACGGCTGTTAGCCAGCAGTACTTGTTTGCCAGCTTGTTCGAAGATTTCACTCAATCCATCGACACCTTGCGAGGTGGCATTAGAGGCGACGCGGGGAACAATAATTCCTATCAGGTTGGTTTTATTAGATTTTAAATCTTTTGCTACTTGGTTGACTACGTAGCCGCATTCCTCAATCGCACGTTTTACTTTGATTTTTGTGGCTTCTTTAACGCCATATTCGTCGTTGATCACCCGGGAAACCGTTGATTTCGATACCCCGGCAAGTCGGGCTACATCGTGTAGGCTTGCCATACATAACTCCTTGGTTACCCTCGATGATCCTGCAAACTAGGGATGCATTGCAATCACTGTGCTAGTGATTACCCTGTTAAGGTGATCTTGATCACATTTGATTGTGCGAGATAGCCATAATTATCGATCGCCCTCACACTGATTAAACCACAGCTTGACGGCACCTGACTCTATCGTAAAAACTGTTTCGGTAACGTTCCCGAAATCAACTCGAGCTACTTAGGTTCAAGGTAACTGGACTTGGTTCGATTGGAGTTGGCAATGTGAGCAGTCCCAACACCTGCTAAGCCGAATGGCACACCTTGTGACTTTCCGGGAGCCGAAATGATTTTAATAACATGTACCCATACCAGCAGGCATGCTGAGGGTGGAATTTAAATGTCTGAGCGTGAAGAGCATTCGCGACGGGGGTAGAAAGATGGACTTTCCGATGATTGCCAAGCAACTTATTGAAAAGCTTGGTGGAAAAGAAAACATTGCAGCAGCGGCACACTGTGCGACGCGCTTGCGTTTGGCTTTGCATGACGAGAGCAAGGCTGACTTGCAAGCAATCGATGACATCGAAGGGGTAAAAGGCCAATTCCAGGTGGCCGGACAAATCCAGGTGATCTTTGGTTCTGGTATCGTTAACCAAGTGTATGCGGCGATGACAGCAGAGACAGGTCAGACAGAGATGTCGACAAAAGAGGTGGCTTCTGCTGGCGCACAAAAACAGAACGTTGTTCAGCGTGCAGTGAAGGGCCTGTCCGATATTTTCGTGCCGATCATCCCGGCCATTGTCGCGGGTGGTCTGTTGATGGGGATCTTTAACCTGCTGACCGCACAGGGCCTGTTTATTGATGGACAGTCACTCATTGAAGCCTATCCGGGAATGGCCGATCTGGCATCGATGATCAATACGTTTGCCAACGCCCCATTTGTTTATCTCCCTGTTTTACTGGCATTCTCGGCATCGAAGAAATTTGGCGGTAACCCCTTCCTTGGCGCTGCGCTGGGTATGTTGATGGTTCACCCAGACCTGTTGAACGGCTGGGGCTTCGGTGGTGCCAGTGTTAGCGGCAATATCCCGGTATGGAACATCTTCGGTTTTGAGATCGAAAAAGTTGGCTACCAAGGCTCAGTACTGCCGGTATTGGTGTCGGCTTTCATTCTTGCTAAGGTTGAGAATGGTCTGCGCAAATTTATCCCATCGGTATTGGATAACTTGTTGACTCCGATGCTGGCCATTTTCATCACCGGTTTTCTCACCTTCACGCTTGTCGGCCCGATCACCCGTGATGCCGGTTTCTTGTTGGGTGATGGCCTTAACTGGCTTTACGAGTCCGCAGGCTTTATCGGCGGTGCTTTATTTGGGTTGGTTTACGCGCCGTTTGTGATCACCGGTATGCACCACAGCTTCATTGCATTTGAGACCCAGCTTCTGGCAGATATTGCGGTGACTGGCGGTACGTTTATCTTCCCAATTGCAGCGATGTCCAACGTTGCGCAAGGTGCGGCTTGTCTGGCTTATGGCCTGACGACCAAAGATAAAAAAGCCAAGGGGATCGCGATGCCATCGGGTGTCACGGCCTTGTTGGGGATTACTGAGCCGGCGATGTTCGGTGTTAACCTGAAATACCGCTACCCATTTATTGCCGCTATTATCGGTGCGGCAACTGCGAGTGCGTTCATTACCTTGTTCAAGGTAAAAGCCACAGCGCTGGGGGCGGCAGGTCTGCCGGGCATCATCTCCATTGCGCCGACCTCGGTCGTATCCTATGTGTTGGGTATGGTGATTGCCTTTGCCGTTGCGTTTAGCTTGACGATTGCTCTTGGCTATAAAAAAAAGCAAGCTGCGGGGAGTAAAGCGCTAACGGTTTAACCTGTTTAGATAATGTGATGGCGCAGATGCCATAATTGTGAGAAAAGGTGAGCTGAAAAGCTCACCTTTTTTATTTAATAGCCTAATTAATTTTAATTTAATTTTGATAATTGCCTTAACCATGAGAATAATAAATTATTTTTATTAAATGATTTCGTATTGTTTGAAAAAAGTAGCGAGAAAAAAAAGTGTGCTCTAGCTCAAGTATTTTAAGGTGAATGTCTGTTTTTATAATTGTCAGAAAAGGGAATATGCCGGGGATGATTGTTAGTCGTTTAATAACGGTTAACCCTTTAAATGAATTTGGCAATTAAATCAGGTAACTTTAATTATGCGAGAACTAATAGTAGAGCCTCTCACCAAAGAGGCATTTGCCCCTTTTGGTGATGTGTTGGAGACGGATAACTCCGATTTCTTCTATATCAATAATCGCTCTGGGCAGCGCTTTCATGGGCTTGGAGCCATTGATGTATCAGATGAATCGTCACCATTGATCAGTATTGTGCGAGCCGCTGGGTTTGAGAAGGGTATCTCATTTGATTTATTGGAAAAACACCCTAAAGGCAGTCAGGCATTCTTCCCACTAAAGGGTGAGCGCTTTATTGTCATAGTGGCAAAGGGGGATGAGAATATTGATGAGTCGACTTTACGCGCCTTTGTTACTAATGGAAATCAAGGAATTAATTATCACCGCAATGTTTGGCATTATTTGCTGTTTGCTAAGAACCAAGAAACAGACTTTTTAACCATTGACCGTGCCGGTGAAGATAATTGTATTGTTAAGCATTTATCGACTAATTATACCATTAGTTTTTAATAACATTTAAAAATCAATTCATCCTGTTTGAATAGGAAAAATTTCATCCTGGATTAGGAGAATACATATTATGGCAAAAATGCGAGCAATAGAGGCGGCGGTATTAATTTTAAAGAAAGAAGGCGTCGATACGGCATTTGGTGTTCCCGGGGCTGCCATCAACCCGATGTATGCCGCACTGAAAAAAATTGGCGGTATTGAGCATGTGCTGGCAAGGCATGTCGAAGGGGCATCACATATGGCAGAGGGTTATACCCGAACCGCTCCGGGGAATATCGGTCTGTGTATCGGCACATCGGGCCCTGCGGGCACCGATATGATCACCGGCCTGTACTCGGCCTCTGCAGACTCGATCCCGATCCTTTGTATCACAGGCCAAGCACCGGTTGCCAAGCTTCACAAAGAGGACTTCCAGGCCGTTGATATCGAAGCGATAGCCAAGCCGGTTACCAAGATGGCGGTGACGATCCGCGAAGCTGGCCAGGTACCAGGGACGTTCCAGAAGGCCTTCTATGAAATGCGCTCGGGCCGTCCTGGCCCTGTCCTGCTGGATTTGCCGATTGATGTGCAGATGACCGAAATTGAGTTTGATATTGATCTCTATCAACCAATGGCGCCAGCCAAGACATCGGCGACCAAAGCGCAGGCCCAGGCTGCGCTGGCCATGCTGAACGAGGCGGAAAAACCTGTTTTGGTCGCCGGTGGCGGGATCATCAATGCTGATGCTTCAGCCTTGCTGCGCGAATTCGCAGAGTTGGTCAACGTTCCGGTGATCCAGACACTGCGTGGCTGGGGATCACTGTCGGACGAACACCCGCTAATGGCAGGGCGAATGGGGTGTCAGGCCAACCATCGCTACGGCAACGCCACCTACCTTGAGTCGGATTTTGTGTTTGGTATCGGCAACCGTTGGGCCAATCGCCATACGGGCGATCTGAAAACCTACACCGAAGGGCGTAAGTTCATTCATGTCGATATCGAACCGACCCAGATTGGGCGTGTTTTCTCGCCGGATCTGGGTATCGCCTCCGATGCCCATGACGCGCTTTCGGCATTTATCGAAGCTGCGCAGGAGATGAAGGCAAAGGGCGATCTGAAAGACCGTACTGAGTGGGTGGCGAGTTGTGCCGAACGCAAGCGCACCATGCTCCGCCGTGAAGACTTTGACTGTACGCCGGTCAAGCCCCAGCGCATTTACCACGAAATGAATAAGGCGTTTGGTCCAGAGACACGCTATGTGTCGACTATTGGCCTGGCGCAGATCGCAGCGAACCAGTTCTTGCATATTCACCAGCCGAGACACTGGATCAATGCCTGCCAGGCCGGTCCGCTTGGTTGGACGATGCCTGCTGCTCTTGGGGTTGTGAAAGCCGATCCGACCAAGCCGGTTGTTGCCATCTCGGGAGATTACGATTTCCAGTTTTTGATCGAGGAGCTGGCGGTGGGGGCGCAGTTCAATCTGCCGTATATCCATGTGCTGATCAACAACGCCTATTTGGGGCTGATCCGCCAGGCCCAGCGCGCCTTCGATATTGATTACTGCGTTCAGCTTTCGTTTGAAAACCAGAATGCGCCGGAAGTGAAAGAGTACGGCGTGGATCACAAGCGCGTGGTTGAGGGGCTGGGCTGTAAAGCCATCCGTGTTGATGAGCCGCAAGATATCGGCCCGGCGCTGGAGCAGGCGAAAGAGTGGGTTCAGAAGTACAAGGTGCCTGTTGTTGTCGAGGTGCTGACCGAGCGTGTGACCAATATCGCGATGGGGCCGGATATCGATAAGGTGATGGAATTTGAAGAAACCATAGACCTATAACCCCGCCGTTGAGTGACAGATCATTTATTTCAACTTTGTTGCGGCTGAGGCAGCCGCAGCACGAAGGAGCATCGAATATGCCAAAACTAGCAGCAAACCTCTCAATGCTATTTACCGAACTCGACTTTATGGAGCGCTTCAAGGCGGCTTCAGAGGCCGGATTCCGTGGCGTGGAATACTTGTTCCCGTACGACTTTCCGGCGGCCGATATTGCCGCCCAGCTAGAAGCCCACGGCCTGCAGCAGGTGCTATTCAATTTACCCGCCGGCAACTGGGCCGCCGGGGAGCGGGGCATTGCCTGTCATCCTGAGCGGGTTGGGGAGTTTCGTCAGGGGGTGACTAAAGCAATCGAGTACGCTCAGGTATTGGGCTGCCGCCAGGTCAACTGTCTGGTCGGGATCAAACCAGACCATGTTTCCGATGACGAGGCCTACCGGGTACTGGTCGACAACTTGCGCTTTGCCAACGGGTTGTTGGAGGCGGCTGGCATCGCTTTTGTCGTCGAGGCAATTAATACCCGCGATATCCCCGGTTTCTTTGTCTCCAACACCCGTATGGCGCTCGGGCTGCTGGAAGATGTTGGCTCTGACAACATCCGTTACCAGTATGACATTTACCACATGCAGATTATGGAAGGCGATATTGCGCGGACACTGGAAACTCACCTGGCGCAGATTGGCCATGTCCAGTTAGCTGATAATCCGGGGCGCCATGAGCCGGGTACCGGTGAGCTTAACTACCCATTTTTACTGGCTCACCTAGACAATATTGGTTACAGCGGCTGGGTTGGTTGTGAATACGTACCGGCAAATGGCACTCAGGCCGGTCTGGGTTGGCTTAAAGCATTTAATTTAGTTTAAGGAAGGGAGAAAGTAGGATGAAAAATATCGGATTTATCGGAACGGGGATCATGGGTAAGCCAATGGCGAAGAATCTGCAGGATGCAGGTTATACCTTGTATTTCTCCGAACACTTCGAGCCTGCGCCAGCGGAATTGCTGGGCGAAAAAGGGTTTGCCTGCCCCACCCCGGCCGCCGTTGCGGAAGCGGCCGAAGTGATCATTACCATGGTGCCGGACACCCCTCAGGTTGAAGAGGTCCTGTTCTCTGATATTGGTGTGGCCAAAGGGTTGGCCCCGGGTAAAGTCGTGGTTGATATGAGCTCTATCTCACCGATGGCCACCAAGGGTTTTGCCGAGAAAGTGGAAGCGCTGGGAGCCTGGTATGTCGATGCTCCTGTTTCCGGGGGCGAGGTGGGTGCCAAGGCCGGAACGCTATCGATCATGGCCGGTGGCCGTGAAGACATTTTTGAGCAGGTTAAGCCGCTGTTTGAGGTGATGGGGCAGAACATTACGCTCGTGGGCGGCAATGGTGACGGCCAAACCTGCAAGGTCGCTAACCAGATCATTGTGGCACTCAATATTGAAGCGGTTGGTGAAGCGCTATTGTTTGCCTCAAAGGCAGGTGCCAATCCGGCCAAAATCCGTGAAGCATTGATGGGTGGTTTTGCCTCTTCGAAAATTCTTGAAGTGCATGGCGAACGCATGGTGAAAGGCACCTTTGAGCCGGGCTTCCGTATCCAGCTGCACCAAAAAGATCTCAATCTTGCCCTCAGTGGCGCCCGTGAATTGCAGTTGAACTTGCCCAATACCGCAACGGCACAAGAGTTGTTCAACACTTGTGCGGCACTTGACGGCAGTGGCTGGGATCACTCTGCGATGATCAAAGCGCTTGAGCATATGAGTAACCACTCTATTCGGGGCTAACCAACACGGCGGGCACGGTAGTGCCCGCTGTGGTTTTTGGCTAATGTGTTTTGCAAAGGAGATGGTGGATGAAAATAGTCATTGCCCCGGATTCATTCAAAGAGAGCTTAAGTGCTGCCGAGGTGTGTCGGTCGATAAAAAAAGGCATCCTGCAGCGCCTGCCTGCCTGTGAGGTAGTCTGCGTGCCGATGGCGGATGGCGGGGAGGGCACCCTGGACGCGCTGGTAGATGCCACCCAAGGTCATCGCCAAACGGTATCGGTGATGGGGCCGTTGCCGGATATGCAGGTCGACGCCGAGTTTGGCATGCTGGGTGATGGTGAAACCGCAGTGATTGAAATGGCACGGGCATCGGGAATAGAGCTGCTAAGCAATGAGCAGCGGGATCCTCGCCTGACAACCAGTTTCGGGACTGGGCAGTTGATTTCTGCCGCGCTGGATGCCGGCGCCAAACGGTTGATTGTCGCGATTGGGGGCAGCGCAACCAATGACGGCGGGGTAGGGATGATGCAAGCACTGGGTGTCAGGTTCCTTGATAAGTACCGCTATCCCATTGGTCATGGTGGTGCCCAGTTATCCCGAATCGCAGATATTGACATGGCGGGATTGGATCCAAGGCTGGCCAAAGTGGACGTCGTCGCGGCATGTGACGTTGATAATCCATTGGTCGGCGTACGGGGAGCCTCCGCCATTTTTGGTCCGCAGAAGGGAGCCACCCCCGAGATTGTCGAGCAGCTAGACAGTGCCCTGACCTGTTATGCCAGCTGTATCGCCGAAAAACTGGGGTGTCAGGTTGTCAACGTGCCGGGCTCCGGTGCGGCTGGCGGCATGGGGGCGGCCCTGCTTGCTTTCATGCAGGCGGAGTTGAAGCCAGGGATAACCATAGTGTCCGAAACGGTTTCACTGCCAGACCAGCTTCAGGGGGCCGACTGGGTGATAACCGGTGAAGGAAGAGTGGACGGTCAAACCCTTGGTGGCAAGACCCCGGCCGGTGTCGCCAAATTAGCCCAGTCAATGGGGATCCCCACCGTCGCATTGGCCGGCTCGCTTGGCGATGGCTGTGATGCATTGCGGCAAGTGGGCATCGTCGCATGCTTTTCGGTGCTGTCCAAGCCGTGCTCGTTGGCCCAGGCGCTGGCTAGCGGAGCAGAAAACCTGACGGCAACAGCTTTTCAGGTGGCGGGGATGATGGTTAACCTTCCACACCGTGAATAGGGTTACAGTTGCCTGCTTTTTTATTGCTATGTTGTCGAGCTCGTGTTTTGCCAGAGGTATCCCTCTGGCTTTTTTGTCGTCATAGCGTCAAGAGGCCACCGCCGAGGCGGCATCTTCATCGCTGTTTCCCGTGTCCAGCCGAGCACCGACAGTTGCCCCGGCTAAGGCAATCACGGTAGAGCCGACCATCGCGATGATCATCGGCCACAGTGACGTCCCGCCCAGCATCGCCGCCATTGCACTCACACCGGCACCAACACCATATTGCACCGCGCCGAGTAGGGCAGAGGCAACTCCTGCGTTTGGGCCGTAATAACGCATGAAACAAGCGCTGGAGTTGGCCATGATCCCGCCGTTGGCGGCGATGGAGATCACGAAGCCCGGAACGATGTACCACAATTTTTCCGGTGCCGCCACGTGACTGGTGATAAGGACGATACCGCCGATCAGCTGCAGGCTCAGAAATACTTTCAGCAAGGTGGATGGCTCAAAGGTACGCAACAGAAAGGTGTTGGTACGGTTGATGATCACAATACCGATCACATTGGCGATAAAGAGCCCGGAAAATAGCTCGGCTGAAACCCCGAAGTGATCGATATACGCCAAGGGGGCATTGGTAATAAACGTCATTAATACCGCATAGCCAAAAGCCTGTGCCAGTAGGTAGCCCAACGCGCGGCGCTCCTTGATGACGGACAGGTATCCGCCGGAAGCCTTGCCTTTCTTGGCCGGTTTTGCCTTGGGCATAACCACTAACGCGTTCAGCGCAATCAGGGTCGACAGGAAGCAAAGTAGGTAGAAAATCCAGTGCCAGCTCTGGGTGCGTAGAATCAGTGTCCCCACCGTTGGGGCAATGGAAGGAGCCAGCATCATGATCAGGGCAATGAGCGAAAACAATCGGGCCGCTTCTTTGCCGACCGCATTGTCGCGGATGGTTGCCGGTACACCGACCACGGCGATCCCCCCGCCGAGGGCCTGGACGATACGCCATGACCATAGCATTTCCAGTGATTCGACACCGGCCATCATGAAACTTCCGGCAGCAAACAGCAGCAGGCCAGCCACCATGGTGGGTTTGCGGCCAAGCCTGTCAGACAACGGACCTCCAATTAACTGGCCGACGGCCATACCGAGGACATAAATACTCACAGTCACGGCGACCAGTGACGTCTTGACGCCGAGATCCCCCGCAATGGTGGGGATCGCAGGCAGGTAGCTATCAATCGCGAAAGGGGAAAGGGCAAATACGGCTGCGAGTAATAACAATAAAGATGTAGGAATGTGTTTGTTCATATAGCTCTCTTATTTATCTTTCTGGAAAGATATTATATGGTATTTATCTTTCCAGCAAGATATATTTGGAGGGTTAGGAAGGAGTAGAACGATGGCAAAGCAAGAAACTGTTGCTAATATTCTGAAAAATATCGAACAAAATTGGCCCGAATCGTTTGAGCAACATTCCCCGCCGATTTTGCGTATCCACCGTCTTCATGACTATTTGCAGCAAGATTTGGCGCAGGTGATTGAGCAATACGCATTGCAAAGTGCCGATTTCGGGGTGTTGGCAACCCTTCGCAGAGGGGGCGAGCCTTTCTGTCTGTCGCCCACCGAGCTCTACAGTTCGATGCTGCTGAGCTCTGGCGGACTGACCAAGGTACTGACACGGGTAACCAAGGCGGGGTGGGTTGAGCGGGTGGATAATCCCGAAGACAAACGCAGCAAACTGGTGCAGTTGACAGTGGCAGGCCGGGTGTTGATAGATGAAATTATTCAGGAGCTGCACCGAAACAATCAACGCAAGCTTACAGCGTTGTCAAAGGAGGAGCAGCAACAGCTTGATGCGTTACTGGCGAAAATGCTGACTGCCTGGGAATAGGTATGGTGTTTGCGGTATCCGCTAAGCTTTGTATACTGCCAGCCACTCATACTTAGCAAAGTTATTTTTATGATTATTTTCACGACGAACTTCGGTGATATCGAAATCGAACTGGATTTCGACAAGGCTCCGGTCAGCTCGAAGAACTTTCTGCAATACTGCAAAGACGGCTTTTACGAAGGAACGATTTTCCACCGTGTGATTGACGGTTTTATGATCCAAGGCGGTGGCCACGAGCCGGGAATGAAGGAAAAGCTGACCCGTGACCCGATTGTCAACGAAGCCAACCGCGGCCTGAAAAACAAAGCGGGCACGATTGCAATGGCTCGTACCGATGCGCCACATTCGGCGACATCGCAGTTTTTCATCAACCTGGAAGACAACGACTTTCTTGATTTCACTGCTACCACCAACCAAGGCTGGGGTTATGCGGTGTTCGGTAAAGTCACAGGCGGCATGATGGTGGTGAACAACATTGGTAAAGCGCTGACCATGACCCGTTTCGGCCATGAAGATGTGCCGCTCGATGACATTATCATCGAGAAAGTGACGATCAAAGAGTAAAACAATGCGTGCCACCCTCGGGTGGCACCTTGTGATCAGCGCCCCGGTGTACCGCCAATAATCAGTAATACTCCATCGCTGCCGCGACAGCTGTGCCGAGCTGTATTTGGGCCCGGTGTTTAAACAATACTGCTTCTAGCGCGGCCAGGGTATGGAGGACAGCCTCTTGGCGGGCGTTATAGCCCATTGTCCCGATACGCCATATCCTGCCTTTGAGCGGGCCAAACGATGTCCCGATTTCAATCCCAAACCGGGTCAGCAATTCTTGGCGTACTTTTTCGCCATCGACCAAATCTGGGATGTATACGCCCACCACATTATTCATCTTGTAGTCTTGGTCGCCAAACAGCCTCAGGCCCATAGCCTGCAGGCCGGCCGCCATGGCATCGCCCGCTTGCTTGTGGCGGGCAATGACTTTTGCCGGCCCTTCCTCAAGAAACAGTCGCGCACATTCGCGGGCGGCGTACAGCATCGATGTTGCTTCGGTATGGTGGTTGAGTCTTTCCTCTCCCCAGTAGTCGAGGATCATTGGCAAGTCGAAGTAGTTCGATTGGATCATCGCTTCGATACCATCGGTATGGTGCGGGTCGCGGATGCCCTTCTCGATGTGCTTGCGACGATTGATCTGCTCGACAAATTTTGGACTGAGCGTCAGAGGTGCACTGCCGGAAGGGCCTCCCAAGCACTTTTGAAGACCCACCGACACGGCGTCAAGGTGCCAATCGTCGACCAGCAGTTCGTTACCGGCCACAGAGGCGGTGGCGTCGCAGTAAAAAAGGACATCGTGACGCTGGCAGATTTCCCCGATTTCGGCCAGTGGCTGGTTCATTGTGGTTGATGTGTCTCCCTGAACCGTCGCCAGCAACTTCGGCTTGACCTGTTTGATGGCGTCCTCGATCTGCTGCGGATCACAGACCTTGCCCCATTCCACATCAATGGTGGTGATCTCGGCACCGGTGCGCTGGGCAATTTCACACAACAGGTGGCCAAAGCGGCCAATGACAGGGATTAATACCTTGTCGCCAGGCTGAAGAATCGACACCAAGACGGCTTCTATTCCCGCTCTTGCGGTACCGTCAATTAGCAGGGTTTCCGGGTTTTGGGTATGAAATACCTGGCGGTAAAGTACCTGGGTTTGGCGCATATACTCGGTCATCACCGGGTCATACTGACCTATGAGCTGGTTTGACAAAGCCTGATGGACGCGAGGGTACGCATTGATCGGGCCTGGCCCCATCAGCAGGCGCTGGGGGGGATTGAGGGTTTCAAACAGTGCATTGTTAATCGTCATTGATTGTGGGCTCCTTGATCTTATTTTGTCGGCTTTCTGCTGTGACCTATTGAATGTTTTGATTTCCTGGGCACGGAATGGCAGCACTTAGCATGAGGATATCGGGATTGGGGCTAGGATTTCATTGATATAGGTGGAAGTCTGGTTTTTTTATAAAAACTTTTGAAAATCAAATTCCGATTAAAAAAAGGAAGCGAAAGATTAAACTGACGCTTCCAAAGGCGATATGACTAAATTGGCATTAGTGAAAATTACAATGGAATATCTCGGTTGCAGTCTTTGGAATAAATGTAGCTGAGAGGTTCTCCGCGGCCTGTAGCGTAGCAGGCTTGGGGAACGTATGCTGCCATGAACAGGTAATCCCCCTTCTTAACCGGGATCCAGTTGTTGTCTAGGTTGTAGACACCTTCACCGCTCAGGATATACGCGCCGTGCTCCTGGACATGGGTTTCGATATAGCCATGACAGGCACCGGGTGCAAAGGTCAGAACATGGAAGTTCATGTCGAAGCCGAGATCTTTCGGCAGCAGATCTTCAACAATGACATCCTCCATCCCCTCGTAGTGGACCTTCTCTAGGTTATCGCGGTGGTTGACCAGCAAATGGGGCTGGTAGCCGGCGATAGCTTGATACTTGCGCTTGTAGAGGAATGCCTGGCTATCCTCGCCCTGGTTGGCATTTTCCATAAACAGCAGTGTGCCTGGCGGGCAATAGATATACCCCCCCGTTGTGAGGGTATGGCGTTGGCCATCGGCCTCGACACAAACTTGGCCCGAGATGACATAGAAGAAAGTTTCGACTTCCTCGCCGCCAAACCCACAGCGGTTGTTACCGCCGTCATGAAGGGTAACCAGATAATCGACAAAGCTGGCGCCTAGTTGTGGAGATGACAGGATAGTCAGGTCGCAATTTTCAAACCCCGGCAGGACATTTTTTACCAGACCATCTGGTGGAAGAATGGCAAAGTTGTTTTTTTTAATTACGGCCCGGGTTGCCAGCAGATCATTAATGTATCCTGTATTGTTGTTTAAGTATCCCATCTTATACCTCGAATATGTCACCTAAAAAAACGGGCCCTGAAGGAAGTTTTATGGGCCCTATTACCAGAAGCTGTGTTGGTGAATAAATATTATCTAATTGAAATAATAAAAGTGTGATCTGAGTATCTCAATTTTTACTTAAAGGTTTAATTTTATGTTGGCAGCAACATTAAATAAAAATGTTTGATAAACAGATAAATCCCGTTGCTGATCTAGACATAAAAACGAGTCGTTAATATTTTAAAAATACGCAAAATAATAAATTTTTTTATTTTGCATAACAAAGATCAAATATAAAAAAGGTGTGTGATGAACAAGAAGAGAATTGTTATTGCCCTGGGTGGCAACGCTATGCTCAAACGGGGTGAAGTCTTATCTGCTGCCAATCAGCAACGGAATATCAACAAGGCGGCAGAGCTGATCAAGCAGTTGGATCAAGATTATGACGTGACCATAGTGCACGGCAACGGTCCGCAGGTGGGGTTGCTGGCGTTGCAAAACTCGGCCTACAGTGAAGTGCCGGCCTATCCGCTTGATAACTTGGTGGCGCAGACCCAGGGGATGCTGGGCTATATGCTGGTGCAGGCCCTGACAGAGCAGGGGATGAACGAGGTGTCTTGCTTGCTGACTCGGGTTGAAGTGTCGGCTTCCGATCCCGCTTTCGCCCTGCCGACAAAGTACATTGGCCCGGTCTATTCGCCGCAGGACAAGGCTGAGCTCGAAGCGCAATATGGTTGGCAGATGAAACCAGACGGCCAATATATCCGCCGCGTCGTTGCGTCACCAAAACCCGTACAAGTGCTTGAAGCAAGTACTATTGTCAGTTTATTGGACCAAGGAAAAACCGTGGTGTGCTGCGGCGGTGGTGGGATGCCAGTGGTTCAGCAGCAAGTGGGTTATAAAGGTGTGGAAGCCGTGATTGATAAAGATTCGGTGGCCGCAATGCTGGCAGAACAAATCGGTGCGGATTACCTGATGATCCTGACGGATGCCGATGCGGTTTATCAAGACTGGGGAACGCCTAACCAACGGGCACTCCGGGATGTGACGGTTAGTCAGATGCGTCCTTTTGCCGCTCCTGACGGTGCTATGGGGCCAAAGGCTGAGGCGGTGATTCAGTTCGTAGAGCGGACGGGCCAGATTGCATTCATTGGTGCCCTTCAGGATGTGGAACAAATTCTGGTAGGTGAAAAGGGGACCTGTGTAAGACCGGCTTGTACCGTTGTCCCCGATGCGTCTTTAGTGGTGTAACTGGTCGATATTCTTTAAAAAACCTTGGATTATAGGATCGTTTTTTTTGAATAATTCTATAATCCACTGGGTCACTTCCCCGGTAGAGTCCTGGCGCCAGCCAATAGAAAGTGGAGACGGAGCACGGCTCCACTGCACTTCTTTTTCAATCAGTAACCCCTCATTAATCAGTGGATTAGCTAGGTTTTTGGGTAGGAAACCTATACCCGCTCCATTGATATGGCAGGCGACTTTGGTCGACAGGTCAGGCACTTTAATCTCTTTTTGATCCCGCAACAGCCAGGCCGTGCGTTTGTTGATGTGTTGGGAGGTATCTTCAATGTTAATCGCAGGGTGGTGCCTGAGCTGGGACTCTTTGAGCGGAGCGTTGAGGGTTGCAAGCGGGTGCTTGGGGGTCAGTGTAAAGGTCCAGCTCATTTTACCCAAAGGGCTTAACTTTACCGTGTTATCGATAGTATCGAGCCCTGGTACGCCAATAGCCAAGTGGTAATCGTTGTTTAATAAGTCATCCCATACCCCCATGTATACCGCGCTGGAGATATTGATTTGGGTAAACGGAAAGGCCTCATGCAATGCCAGAATGAGCTGGGAGACGGCATGTTGGTCGAATAGTAAATTATTGATGACTATATTAATATTTCGCTCAATACCGTCGGCTATCTGGCGTAGCTCATCCGGCATGCTTTCCATCCAGTCGAGCCACTTCTGACATTGGCTAAGTAGGTGCTCACCCGCTTCGGTAAGGTGCACGCTGCGTGTGGTACGGATAAAAAGCTGGGTATCTACAGCATCTTCTAACACCTTTATTCGATAGCTGATAGCGGCAGGTGTCTTATGCAGTACTTCTGCCGCTTTGGAGAAATTAGCATATTCAGCTACTTTCATAAAAGATCGGATTGTTTCCCTGTCTAGCATGTGCGTCCTTGAAAATGAATGAGACTCACAACATCTTATAAAAGAATATTACTTAAAAAAAATGATCTACGTCGATATTTTAATATGCGTTACAAATATAAATGTAAAAAAATATTTTTTAAAATGATTGCTTGATTTGATAAAAGATTTTAATAGTCGAGGTTCTTATATCCAGTGTCATAAATAATGATTGAACGATAGTCAGTCTATTTTTGAAAATATTATAACAATATATTGTGTGTGATATTGCTCAATATTTTAATTCCATGACTGCCTTAACCTCTAGCTAAATACAGGGAATCACGCTGAAGAAAAATAAAATTTTCAACGTTATTTATTTTGGGATGAGAAAGGTGGCCATACATGATCCAGGCATTTTTAAAAAAAGGTTGTTTTCAGGACTCGGTGAGCCTGATGCTGATATCAAGGCAATTGAGTAATGGTGATAATGTTGAGGAGGTGTCTGTCATGATGGGCACTCCGGCAAACAAATCTCTGCTGGAGTCCACAGGCCTATGGCATCCACTGTTCGACGAAGCCACACCCAATGATATTTGTGTGGCGATTCACCCCAATGCTGAAAGCGGCGATGTGTCCGATGAGATTGCAGCTCAGCTCGATAGCGCACTGGCATCCATCGCACAGGCATCCGCCGGCGGGCAGAGGTTGGATGTCGTCCGCCGCTGGCAAACGGCATTGGCAAAGCAGCCCGAGGCCAATTTGGCATTAATTTCTGTGGCGGGTGATTATGCCGCCGACTTGGCTGATGAGGCTCTGGACAATGATCTGAATGTGATGATGTTTTCAGACAATGTCCCGCTTGAGTCAGAGGTCGCGCTAAAGAGAAAAGCTGCTGCAAAGGGGTTGTTGGTGATGGGGCCTGACTGCGGTACCGCTATGGTTGCGGGGGCGCCGCTGGCTTTTGCCAACGTGTTGCCGAAAGGGCCGATCAGTATTGTCGGGGCTTCCGGTACCGGGATTCAGGAACTGGCGTCCCAGGTTTGCCTGGCAGGCCAAGGTATTACCCATGCGCTCGGCTTGGGGGGCCGTGATTTATCGGCAGACGTCGGTGGTGCCAGTGCCTTGAGTGCGCTTGCGATGATGGATAACGATCAGGAAACCGAGGTTGTCGCTTTTGTCTCCAAACCGCCAGCTCCAGAAGTTGAACAAGCGGTCATCCAAGCCATGAAAGCGATGAGCAAGCCGGTGGTGGCGCTGTTCCTCGGTACCCGCCGTGAAAAGGCGCGTGATGGCAATGTCTTTTTTGCCAACAGCCTTGCCGAAGCCGGCAGGCTTGCCGCGATGCTGGCCAATGTCCGCCAGTATGTGCCTGGTTGTAATAAAACGGCTGGGAAGAAAATCCTCGGCCTATACACGGGCGGGACTCTGGCTGCCGAGGCCGCGATGCTTACCGCGGAGCAACTTGGCTTGGCTGTCGATGATGCCCATGACCAGGGCGTTATGCTCAATGATGGCGGCCACCTCATTATCGACCTCGGTGATGATCACTATACCGTCGGTCGCCCTCACCCGATGATTGATCCAACCACACGTACCCTCGAAATTGAAAAACGCGCAGTCGATGAGCAGGTTGGGGTGCTATTGCTCGATGTCGTTATCGGCTATGGCGCAACAGCGGATCCGGCGGCAGCGCTGGTGGAGGCAGTTGAAAGCGCAAAATCGAAGCGCCAAAGCCCGCTGCACGTCATCGCGACGGTAACAGGAACAGAGGCGGATCCGCAGCAGCGCTCGCAGCAAATCGAAACCTTGGTTGAGGCCGGTGTGGCTGTGGTGAATACCTTGGAAGAAGCGGTGCTGCTGTCAGAGGCTCTGATTGAACAACAAGGAACAAAGGCGGTTGAAGAGCGACCCGCTTTGCTCGATGGGATCAGGGTAGTGAATGTAGGACTGCGCAGTTTTGCCGACGATTTGCAGTCTGCCGCGACGCCAGTCGTGCATTACCAGTGGGCCCCCATCGCAGGCGGGAACGCAAAATTGGCCAGTCTATTAAAGCAAATGCAATAGGGAATTAAAGATATGTATTCATCAATTAGTGAAGCCAACGCAGCCGTTTTGGAAAAAGTAAAATCTGCGCGCCCATTTTGGGTGGATGTTACCTCTGCCGGCGAAGTTATCCCATGGTTGGCAGAAGGTAAGCACCTGCTCCATGCCGGCCCGCAGATCAAATGGGAAGAGATGACCGGGCCGATGCAGGGGGCCTGTGTCAGTGCTTGCCTATACGAGGGATGGGCGACATCCGACACCGATGCAATGGCGATGCTTGCCGGGGGGGAGGTGCAATTCAGTCCGTGTCATCACCATAACGCCGTAGGGCCAATGGGCGGGATCACCTCGGCCAACATGCCGGTCATTGTGGT
Source organism: Photobacterium gaetbulicola (assembly GCF_003025515.1). Taxonomy (NCBI): domain Bacteria; kingdom Pseudomonadati; phylum Pseudomonadota; class Gammaproteobacteria; order Vibrionales; family Vibrionaceae; genus Photobacterium; species Photobacterium gaetbulicola. The sequence continues at coordinate 45,768 of NZ_PYME01000028.1, forward strand.
TGAAAACAAAGCCGATGGTAACTTTGCCTACTGCAACCTGAATGAAGGGATCGGCAAAGTAATGCGCTTTGGCGCTTACGGTGACGAAGTCCAGCAGCGTCTGCACTGGATGCGTGAAGAGCTGATGCCTGTGCTCAAGGATGCGCTGGCAAATACCGAGGGCGGTGTTGATCTAGGAGCCATTATGGCACAGGGGATCACCATGGGGGATGAATTCCACCAGCGTAACATTGCGACCTCTTCATTGTTACTCCGTACGCTAGCGCCGAGCATAGCGGCAGTGGATGCCAGCAAGGATGTGTTGAAAAGAGTGTTTGATTTCCTGAGCATTACCGATCAGTTTTTCCTCAACTTGGCGATGGCATTTTGTAAGTGTGCGATGGACGCCGGGGCCACTATCAAAGCGGGCACCATTGTGACTGCGATGACCCGCAACGGTAAGGACTTTGGTATTCGTGTCAGCGGCATGGGGGACCAGTGGTTTACTGCGCCAGTGAATACCCCTGAAGGATTGTATTTTACCGGCTATTCCCAAGAGCAGGCGAATACGGATGTTGGCGACAGTGCCATTACCGAAACGTATGGTGTCGGCGGGGCTGCGATGGTCGCCGCGCCTGGCGTAACACGATTTGTCGGTGTTGGCGGTGTGGATGCGGCGCTGGATTTCTCTGAAGAGATGGCCGAGATTTTCGTGGAGCAAAACTCACTGCTGCAGATCCCGTCATGGAATTTCCAAGGCGCATGCCTCGGCCTGGATGTCCGCCATGTTGTCGAAACCGGTATCACGCCGATCATTAACACTGGTATTGCCCACAAGGAAGCGGGCATCGGTCAAATTGGCGCCGGAACGGTACGGGCCCCACTGGCCTGTTTCGAAAAGGCCCTGGAGGCCCTTGCCCAAGACATGGGTCTGCAGGCTGAGTAATGTCATGGGGCGGCCCATGGGCTGCCTCGATTTTTCAGAGGGAGAATTGGATGGTACATGAAGCGCTAGCCTACAGTCTGTCGGCACCGTCGAGGCCAGGCTCGTTGCGTTTTGCCGGCGGTGGCAGCAAGGCGATTAATTTCCTGACCGAAGATCATAAGGTGCTGACACTCCATCGCAGCGATGCAGGAATGAGCCCCTCGGGGTGGGCCGTTTCACCGCAGATGTTCAGTCATCTGAGCCAGCTTGTACCGGACGCACGTACGATCCGCTTGGTAAGCAATGGCATGATTGTTAACCATTTTCACCTGCGCAAAGGGGAAAATGGCGTGTGGCTCAAAGCGCGGGATGTATCATCAATTTCCCTGGAACAACTTACCGATTATCTGAGTAAGCAAACAAAGGAAACCGGTTTATATGGCTCATTGTCGACTATTGCAAAGGCTGGGGACAAGAAGCCTTTTGAGTCGATACTGAGTCAAGTTTACCGGTGGTTCGATGGGCAACCACCATGCTGGGAGGGAGTTATTGGTGCCGGGCCGGGTTTAACACCCAGTCACGATGATATGCTGGTTGGCATGCTCGCCTGCGCTTATAGTTCCCCCAACCTCAGGGAAAAGGCCCATAGCCTGTTGCCTTCGACATTAGATTTAGATTATTGGACAACGTCAGTTAGTGCTGGATATTTAGAGCAAGCCAGAAATGGTTATTTTTCGATTTCCCTGTTAGACCTAATACATTCAAGCCCAGAAGATTTTAACTTTTACGCTTCGCGGCTGTTATGTCATGGCCACTATTCCGGTGCCGATACATTATTAGGTATGTGGCTGTTCTTAAATGTTAAAAAATAAAATTATAAACACTATATAAATCCTTTTAATGATAGTTTGAATATAAGAAGAAAATATCATGAAGTTAATTGAGGTGTTTATAGATCACAAAACAAAATATTTCTTTAGCTAGTATAGATTTATAGATAAATGACATAAACCTATTAGCCCGCGAAATAGTGAATTTATCATGGAGTAAATTATGAATCTTTCAAGTGTTCAGCTTCATCAGTTAATTAAAGCAAAAATTATGCAAGCCGGTTTATCTGATGAACATGCTGATACTGTTGCTGATGTCCTGGTGTTTGCGGATGAGCGCGGCGTTCATTCGCATGGTGCAGTTAGGGTTGAGTACTATTCGGAGCGTATCTCGAAAGGAGGTATTAACTCGGCCCCCCAATTTAGCTATGAAGAAACGGGCCCATGCAGTGCTGTGTTTGATGGTGACAATGGGGCAGGCCATGTTGTGGCAAAGCAGTCCATGGAAAAAGCCATTGAGATGGCACAGGCCAAAGGGGTGGCCGTGGTTGGGGTTAAGCGCATGAGCCATAGCGGCGCGCTGGGTTACTTTACCAAACTGGCGGCAGAGCGCGGCCTGGTGGCGATCTCCATGTGTCAATCAGACCCGATGGTCGTCCCGTTTGGTGGCAGCGAAGTGTATTACGGGACCAACCCCATCGCATTTTCTGCGCCGGGCCCAGAGGGCAAGACCATCAATTTCGATATGGCGACGACCGTACAGGCATGGGGCAAGATCCTTGATGCCCGATCCCGAAATCAGACTATACCTGATACTTGGGCCGTTGACGAAGCCGGGAACCCGACTTCCGACCCACATGCCGTTAGGGCTCTGTTGCCGATCGCCGGCCCCAAAGGCTATGGCTTGATGATGATGGTGGACATTTTATCCGGTGTCATGCTGGGACTGCCGTTTGGCCGCAGTGTCAGCTCGATGTATGAGGACTTAAGCGAAGGGCGTAATCTTGGTCAATTGCACATTGTGCTTAATCCGGAGTTCTTCACGACAAGAGATTACTTTATTGAATCTATTGCCCAAACCATGAAAGAGTTAGGCGAGATTCGACCAGCACCGGGTTTTAATAAAGTGCTTTATCCAGGTCAAAATAGCGATTTAATTGAAGCTAAGTCAAAAGAAAATGGAATAGAGATTGTGGATGATGTCTATGAGTATTTAATATCAGAGCACACATTCATCAACTCCTACGATCATAAATCTGCGTTTAATGGATAAGCAGAAATAATAAATATTATTAAAGCGAATTATTAAGGGCCTGTTTGCCAGCAGCCTGTCGTTAATACATATTTTGAAACAAAATAAGGAATGAAAAGATGGAGCTATTAAAAAGTAAGGTAGAAGAAACCTCGAAGAAAATTACCCAGTTTGGCTATGAAGAAGGGGCGGGTATGACGCGCCTGCTTTACACCAAAGAGTGGCTGTCAGCCCAAAACACCTTCTTGGAGCTATTTGAAAAAAGTGGCTTCCAGGCCTATTCCGATGACGTCGGTAATATCTATGGTCGCCTTGAGGGTACGGAGTATCCCGATCAGGTCATTATGTCGGGCTCGCATGTGGATACCGTGGTCAACGGCGGTAATCTCGACGGCCAGTTCGGTATCGAGGCCGCGTTCATTGCGATGCAATACCTTAAAGACAAACATGGCTCGCCCAAGCGTACCCTGGAAGTGGTCTCGCTGGCCGAAGAAGAGGGCAGCCGCTTTCCTTATGTGTTCTGGGGCAGCAAGAACATCGTCGGTATTGCGGATAATGACGCCGTTAAAGGCTTGACCGATAACAAGGGCGTCAACTTCGTCGATGCCATGAAACAATGCGGCTTCGACTTTGCCACTGAGCGGACGGTCAGGAAGGATATCAAGGCCTTTGTAGAGCTGCATATCGAGCAGGGCAAGGTGCTGGAAACGGAAGGCAAGCAGCTGGGGGTTGTGACCAGTATTGCCGGCCAGCGTCGCTACAACATTACCCTCAAAGGTGAAGCGAACCATGCCGGTACCACGCCGATGGGCTACCGTAAAGATACCGTTTACGCCTTCAGCAAGATCTGCTGCCAGTCCATAGATAAAGCCAAAGCAGAAGGGGATCCGCTGGTCCTGACCTTTGGCAAGGTGGTTCCGAAGCCGAATACGGTCAATGTTGTTCCTGGCGATATTTTGTTCACCATGGATTGCCGCCATACCGACAAGGAAAAGCTCATCGGCTTTAGCGATCAGATCATTGAAGACATGAAGCAGATCTGCGCGGAGATGGAGATTGAAATCGACGTAGACCTTTGGATGGACGAAGAGCCGATCCCAATGGATCCTGCCCTGGTTGATCTGATTGATTCTACCCTAGAAGCCAAAGGGGCCAACTACAAGCGTATGCACAGTGGCGCGGGACATGATGCCCAGATTTTTGCACCTCGCGTACCAACCGGAATGATCTTTATCCCAAGTATTGCGGGTATCAGCCACAACCCTGCAGAGCAAACCGATATCGATGATCTTACCGTGGGTGTTGAAGCACTTATCAACGTGCTTTATGAGCTGGCCTACAACTAATACACGGGAATGAAAATGGAAATTAAAAATCAGTCCGGTGTTGAGTACTGGAAAAAGCTTGTCGTTATTCTCTGTTTGGGCTGGGTTGCTATTTGGATTTATCGAACTGTCCTGACGCCCATTTATCCAGAGATTCAATCGGCTCTTGGTGATATTAGCGATACCCAGATAGGCCTTATTGCGACCTTTTATTTTGCTGCATACTGCGGTGGGCAGATCCCCGCCTCGATAGTGGTCGAAAAAATGGGGCAGAAACTGACACTGCTCTGCGGTTTCAGCCTATTCACCATAGGTACCCTTGTGATCGCCAATGCTGCGTCAATTAACATGGTGTATGCAGGTTCATTGCTGTCTGGGTTGGGTTGTGCGACGTTCTTCTGCTCCGCCTACTCACTGTCGGGCGAGCATGTGCCCCAGGAGCGCCGGGCTTTTGCCTCTGCAATCGTTAACAGTGGGTCGGCCGTGGGTATGGGGATCGGGCTTGTTGGCTCCAGTGTACTGGTAAAGAACATGGACATGGCGTGGAATAACGTGCTGTACATTTCAGCCGCGATCATTTTTGTCATGGTCATTGTGTTTGCCTTGGTGATTAAACCCAACCAGGCAGCCAAGCAGGCTACCGAAGCTAAAGCGGATACAAATACCGCGACAACAGCTGCAGAGCCACAAGGTACGTCACTGCTCAAGCCGGAACTGGTTGCGGTCTATTTCCTGTACTTCTGTACCTGCTATGGCTACTACATGATTGTGACCTGGCTTCCGAGCTACTTGCAGACGGAGCGTGGATTCGAAGGAGCCGCAATTGGTGGGGCATCGGCCCTGGTGGCAATGATTGCCGTACCCGGCGCACTGTTCTTCAGCTCCTTGGCCGACAAGTTCAAGGCCAAAGCGGTGAAGATGGTAGTGACACTAGAGATCGCGGGTGCCCTTATGCTGGCCTTCACGGTGCTGTCTCCCAATACCACGGCGTTGATGATCAGCCTTCTGGTCTATGGCTTCCTAGGCAAGATGGCACTGGATCCAATTTTGATCTCGTACGTCACTGAGCGTGCTCCGAAAGTGAGAATGGCCAGGGCTCTTGCGGTCTTCAACCTCGCCGGCATGTCGTCATCAATCATTGCACCGCCACTGACAGGGCTAATATCCGATCTGACAGGCTCTAAAGCGATTGGGTTCTATTTATCAGCAGGTTTGCTGGTGGCAGGAGCGGTATTCTTTGTGCTGATTAACCTCAGGGCGAGTAAAAAACCAGAAGTGCAAACTGCATAATCGAATTAAATGTTATATAAGCCAGCTAACGGTGTTAGCTGGCTTTTTTGGTTTATTAAACATGATTAACAGTTGGTTTTAGTAAACCATGAAATTTGTAGGAAAATATAAATAATAAATTTTAATAAACTTAATGGATTGTTTTTTAAGAAATAACTTTTCACTATAAAAAAGAATTGAACAATGCTCTGTTAATAAGCAAAAAAACAAAAACATTACCTTTTGTGTGGCTTTCTTCTGATACATACAGAATACGTCGCTGTATAGTTTTTGAACATGAAGATTTGATATAAATAACAGAGGGAAATACGATGAATGAAATAACCAAGGAGATTATCGACGAATATCGCTCTAGGGGATATAACGATGATTTATTACCCAAGCAAGCAAATAAAAGAACCTGGCGAGCACTGAATTACTTTACCCTTTGGCAGGGGTCGGTACACAACGTGCCGAATTACGTTGCGGTTGGTGGTTTCTTTATGCTCGGTTTGAGCACGTCAGGGATCATGGCTGCTATTTTGCTAAGCGGCATCGTTATCGCACTGGCGATGATCCTTAACGGTGCCCCGGGGTCTAAATATGGTGTTCCCTTTTCCATGCTACTTCGTGCCTCATACGGTGTTAAAGGTGCCCTTTTTCCCGGTATTTTGCGTGGTGGTATTGCCGCTATTATGTGGTTCGGCTTACAAAATTATGCTGGCTCCATCGCTTTGTTGATCATCATCGCTAAGATTTGGCCCGAGTTTTTGGCTATTGGTGGAGATTGGAGCTTCTTGGGGATTTCAGCGCCCGGGCTGATTGCTTTTTTGGTGTTCTGGGCCATCAATATGCTGATTGGCTTGGGAGGAGGGGCGATCCTTAACCGCTTCACCGCCATTCTCAACCCGTGCATCTACCTAGTCTTCGGCGGTATGGCAATTTGGGCGGTGTACCTGGTGGGCTTTGAAAGCATCCTCGCCTATGTACCAGCCAAGGTACAGCAGGTGGATGCCGGATTCTTCGAGTTTCTGATTGTCATTAATGCCATTGTTGCCGTATGGGCTGCGCCTGCCGTTAGTGCTTCGGACTTCACCCAGAATGCTCGCAGTTTCCGCGATCAGGCTACCGGCCAGCTCGGTGGTTTGATGCTTGCTTACTTGCTGTTCGCGGTGTCGAGTGTATGCGTGCTTGCCGGTGCCAGCATTCATTTTGAAACGGATACGTGGAATGTGTTGGATATCATTGCCAAGTGGGACAGCTTATTCCTAGTTATCTTTGCCGGTACAGTGGTACTGATGACCACGATATCGACTAATGCCACAGGTAATATCATCCCGGCCGGTTATCAGCTCGTGGCAGTCTTTCCCCGTCTCACCTACCGCCAAGGTGTCATTATTGCCGGGGTGATCAGCGTCATTATTTGCCCGTGGAAACTGATGGAAAACCAGGACAGTATTTTCCTGTTCCTGAATACGATTGGCGGTATTCTTGGTCCAGTGATTGGGGTAATGCTCGGCCACTACTTCATTATCATGAAGCAGAACATTAAATTGGACTCGCTTTATGTTTCTGAAGACAGTTTCAACTACTACAAAAATGGCATCAACCTCATTGCTTTTTATGCGACGATATTTGCCTGCATTCTTTCACTTGGCGGCCAATATATCTCTGTGTTGAGTGCTTTGAATAGTGTGTCTTGGTTTACCGGTGTTATTGCCGCTTTTGTGCTCTACGTTGTTTTGATGAAACTGGATGAGAAACGCAATCCAGAGCTTTACCTTTCGTTCCGATAATACATGAACATTTGTTAAAAAATTGAAATTTAACCAATAAAAATGGAGTGAAACATGTCTTACGATAGAATTATTAAAAACGGTACCGTCATTTTAGAACATGATGCGATTAAAACAGATGTGGCGATAAAAGACGGTGTCATTGCGGCAATAGGCAGGGATTTGGGGACTGCCAACGAGTATATTGATGCTGCTGGGTTGATTGTTTCGCCTGGTATGGTCGACGGCCATGTCCATATTACCGACCCAGGAGGTCCGCGTAGCGAGTGGGAGGGGTATGAAACCGCAACCAAAGCGGCGGCGAAAGGAGGCGTTACCACCTGTGTCGAAATGCCTCTGAACCAAGTGCCGGCGACGATTGACCGTGAAACACTGCATATCAAATACGAAGCCGGAAAGGGTAAACTGACGGTTGATGTTGCCTCGCTGGGGGGCTTGGTACCTCATAATATTGATCGCTTGCATGAGCTGGCAGAGGAAGGCGTGGTTGGCTATAAATGTTTTGTGTCAACATGCGGCAATCCCGATCCGGAGTCCGGGGATTTTTGTAACGTAAACAACTACGAGCTTTATGAAGGCATGACCGAGCTAGCACGCTTGGGCAAGATTTTGCTGATGCATGCTGAAAATGCCGAGATTTGCGATGGTTTGGGCAAAAAAGCAGTGGCAGAAGGGCGCCTTACCGCCAAGGATTACATCGCCTCCCGTCCGGTCTTCACGGAGGTCGAGGCGGTGCGCCGTGCACTTTACCTGGCAAAGGAAACCGGCTGTAAGCTCCACCTTTGCCACTTGAGCAGCCCAGAAGCGATTGAGGAAGTGACCAAAGCCCGTAACAGCGGTCAGGACGTGACCTGCGAGTCTTGCGGTCACTACTTCGCCATTGACGACAACCAGTTTGAAGAAATTGGTACCAAGGCCAAGTGTTCACCGCCGATCCGTGATAAGGACAACCAAGATCGCATGTGGGCTAAGCTGCTGAACGGCGAGATTGACTTTATTACCTCTGACCATTCGCCCTGTACGCCTGATCTCAAAGAAGGCGGGATTTTTGATGCTTGGGGCGGTATTTCTTCGTTACAGAACAGCGTCGATATCATGTTCGATGAAGCGGTACAAAAGCGCGGTATGGCACTGACCCAATTCGCCAAGCTGATGGCGACTAACCCAGCCGATCTCTTCGGTTTGGAGCAGAAAGGACGCATTGCTGTCGGTAAAGATGCTGACATTGTCATGATTAAACCGGATTCATCCTATGTATTGACTGCAGACGATCTGGAGTATCGCAATAAATTCAGTGCCTATGAGGGCAGGACTATTGGTGCCCAGGTGGCGAAGACGCTGCTGAGAGGCCAGGTTGTCTACGATATTGAGGCTGGGGTAATCAATCCGTTCCAGGGAGAGTTCGTCACGGTATAGTGAACAGGCGGTATCGATATGTAAACCTGGCCGTTGGCCTGTCTATTAAAAAATCCCCAGCTAAGCGCTGGGGATTTTTTTCAGCTCTGAACCACCAACTTCAACTGGGGATATTCGTTAGGCTCTGCCCAAATAGCAAAGACAGGGATGGCGAGGAAGAGAGGCTTAAAAACAGAGATGTACCACAATCGAAGCTTTGAAGATGCGAATGACTCGATAGGGCAAATTAAAGAATATATCGACTACTACAATACCAAACGCATTAAAGTGACACTAAAAGGCCTGACTCCGATAGAATATTGAAATCAGGCCTTGAAAATCTCTAAAAGAAATGTCCAACTTTACGGGGTCAGTTCATAATTGAGGCTTTGCACCAATTAAATCAGAAAATCATCGAGTGATTTTCCTTCATTTTCGATTGCTTCCCTAAGGGGAGCAGGCATGCGACCTTGGCCTGTCCAGGTGCGATCTTCACCATTAACGGTGAACTTATACTTAGCTGGGCGAGGTGTACGCTTAGATTTTTTTGGCGTGTCAGCTAGGGTTGCCAGTAACTCTTCTGGGTCGATACCATCTGCAATTAGCATTTGGCGGTATGCCTTCAGTTTTTCTTCTTTTTCTTTCTCTGCTTGTCGAGATTCTGCTTCAGCTTCTTTACGCTCAGCGACCACAGTTTGCAGCTTCTCAAGGGCTTCTTGAAGTTGTTCTAGCGTAAACTCTTCACGTGCAACCGCGCGCAAAGAACGTAAGTTTAATAATGTCTTAAAAACGTCGCTCATAATTATAACTTTATTAGAAGATAAAGTGTCACTTTACTCTAAATTAAGGGTTTAGACTACTCACAATTAATAAAAATTAATCTTGCACCGTTTTAGACGTTGCTGTGAAGAAAGCATAATACTGTATATTTACTCTTACATGAACTATGACTTCGTACTTTAGTGAGAATGCTCTTACAATTATAGTCAAACCGTCTCTGAAACATGCTATTCATATAGATATACTATGTAAATGCCTACTATCATTTCAACCTAATTTGAATATCATCGATATAAAGACATTAGAATTTTAGAACGAAGTTGCTCACTTTAGGGGCGTTAGGCTTAGCAAAAATCAATTACAGCTACTTCTGTGCATTGATGAAACGTTCGGCACTCGCGAAGAGGATATCACACTGTTTTTTCTTTTTCGCATACTCGGTAGTGCCTACTTCCAAGGAATCAAGAACTTCTTTTGCTCTCTGGTATTCCTCAACCATTTTTGTGAACTTTTCTTCGAAATCACTTTTTCGCATCTTTTTGCTGGCTTTTTTTACTGGTTTACGCATAATTTTATATTCCATTAAAGGTCTAATAATTTTTTCTGTTCACGCTCTAACAGAATGTCTTCAATTTTTCTTCTTACTTGATGAATGTTATTTGGCTTGTCATTTTTATTATTATCTTTATGCGACTTTTCACTAGGTACTTTCTTTTTCAAGGTTTTACTTCCCTTTTTGAGTGAATATGAAATGTTCCGAAACTCAACTCTTGTGAATCTTTAATTTCACCTGCGTTGATCGACTCACCAAATGAAAAGCTCATATCAAAGCTATTTGTCTTTACACTGAATAAGATATTGCGTTTATACATATCTATTTATCAAGTGTATGGTGGCAGGCTAAGTGGCTTCACCATAAGAAAGGTGACTATTTATTATGGGGAAGATCTTTTCCCGTTTGATATTGTTATGTTCGCGTACTGTATAGTACCAATATATTTTTCTATTGGTTCTTCGCTTCAAATTAATACCTACTAAACGTTGGGTAGAGAGATCTCGTTATAACTAGGCAATAAACGAAACCTCCCTGAATATCGATTAAGCTAAAGTAACGTTCGCAGCTTGTGGGCCTTTGCCACCCTGCTCTACATTAAAAGCTACTTTTTGGCCTTCAGCCAACGTTTTGAAACCATCTGTAGCGATAGCTCTGAAGTGAACAAAAACATCAGCACTACCATTATCTGGAGTGATAAAACCAAAACCTTTCGTTTCGTCAAACCACTTTACTGAACCTGTTGTCTTATTTGACATATATACCTCGATATATTGAATTAATTTAAATAGCTATTAAATCGAGAATGAAGAAAAAGGTATCACAGGATAAATATGACGAACTGAATCGAAAGTAAACTGAGAAAATCTTGAACTAAATATTTCATTAATAGCCCAAGCCAATTGAGCTCCAGCTACTATACACGTTGTATACATAATAGATAGTTATTTCTTTTTTATTTTTAATTTTAATTGAAAACAACAGCTTAGCCTATTCGCTGTTAAGTTATCTAAATCGCGTGGCTCAACCAATGCATCATTTTTTCTCCTCCAGGCTAATCAAAACTCGTCCATTAAGCTGTCAATTATATTTTTAGGACCGAGAACCCCAAAAGCAGAAGCGACTTCTGACAGTTGAGGCCTGATCTCCTATTGATTAGAAAAGTAGTTCAATTCTCATACAGTAAACTGTGTTGGTTATGTTGCTTGAAGCAAAGGCTAGCGAAAAGACCACTCTGAAATGCTATTGGATAGAAGGGATGATGAGGGCTCCCTTGAGAGCTTGTTGAAAGATAGATACGGACCAGCTGATAGTATTCAGAATTGCAAAAAATAAAAGAAGCCAGCAGGTATGTATCTGCTGGCTTTTGTGTCAAATGCCTTTAATGGCAAGCAAGCATTAAGCTTGGACGTACTCGGCTGTCTTCTTATCGTTGTAGACTTCCCGGTCAAACTCACCCAGTTTGTCGGACACAAGCATGGCTATCATCACATCCACCACATTGTTGAGCAGGGTTCTGAACATCCCTGAGAACCAGTCGATACCGATAAGGATCGCCACGCTTTCTAGCGGTAGGCCCATTGAGCTGGCAAGGAAGGTATAGACGATAATCATCCCGCCGGGCACGACAATGGTTCCCATGCACATCAGCACAGACAGCAGGATAGCCATCCCCATCTGGAAGGGCTCAAGCACAATACCGGTTGCTTGGCTCATGAAGAAAATCGCCAAGACGTAGCACATCACCGCACCGTTGGCATTCATTGACATCGTGATAGGGCCGGTGAAGTCGGCTACTTTTCGGCTGACGCCAAACTTGGTCACTGAATCTTCCATTTTGGTCGGCAGGCAAATTGCAGAAGAGGTCGTGGTCATCGACATAATCGACAATTTTGCAAACTTTTGTGGCATTTTAAATGGGTTCACTTTGGTCAGCATGGCGGTGAGAGGACCATACATTAGCAGCAGGATGATATCTCCGATTGCCAGTGCGCCGAGGAATTTCAGCATCGGGATAATGACTTTAAAGCCGATGGCCCCAGATACGTTAGCCAGCAGGCAGAAAATACCAATGGGTGCCAGTTTCATGACCATTTTGATGATGTTCATGATCACTGCATTAAAGCTGACGATAAACTCAGTGATCACCTTATTGCCGGTGGTTCGGGAATATGACCCCATCGCCAGTCCGAATATGACGGCAAACACAATGCAGGGTATCATCGCACCGCTCGCCATCGAATCAACGATATTGGTCGAGAAGAACCCCAATATGGTCTCTTTGATGGAAGCATCTGGCGTGGCAACGGCTGCTGCTGCGCCTTCGATGATAATCCCCTCGCCGGGTTTTATCGTGAGGGCAAGAAATAACCCGACAAAGGCAGAGACGATGGTCATCGAAATGATCCACTTGAATGTGTGCAGGCTCATCTTCCCTGCACCTTTGCCGTCAACGTTGCCGATTGCAGCCGATACTGCGGTCATCACCAGCAGGACAACCGACATCTGAATTAAGCGGATAAAGATATCACCGATGAATTTAATGTTCTCGGCCCATGGGCCGACTAGAGCCCCGAAAGCAATACCGGCTGCAGTTGCAATAAGTATTTGATTAGTTAATGATATTGATAATTTTGGTTTGGGTTCAGCCATACTAAGCGACATGTTCGTTCCCTCATTTCAGTTATATTCCTGATATTAAGGTCAGCAAAATGTTTTAGTTCACAAAGCGAGTGATAAACATTACAACTCTGCATTGACCTATTCTATATCGATTCATAATTTCATATTTATTGTGTTTCTGAACGAGATATAGAATAGGTGGAAATAAGGAAAAAAATATTGAAGGTGGTTAAATAAAGAACAGATGTTAAATTGTTTTGTGAAATAGCAACAGATAATTAGAAAAGTTTAAATACTCTATTGGAACTGTTTAGTGATAAATATTAAAAATTCACCTTTCAATAGTTAGGTATATCGAAAGATGAATTTATTAATAGTCTTAATGGCAATATTAATATTCCGGTAACTCAAATTGTTCGGAAATCTTGAGAATCTCATTATCAGAGCAATGGGCGATATCTTCCATCACCTCGCGGGTGAGGTGTGGGCAGAACAGCTCGATGAAATCCAACATGTATTTTTGCAAGAACAGGTTACGACTGTAGCACAGCCAGGCATCACACGCCGGGATAATATCATTGAGCGGGATGCTGACCAGATTCTCGTCCACCACGTCTTGGGCGGCCACTTGGGCAATGATACCGATACCGTAGCCGAGGTTGACGTATTTTTTGATAACCTCGACATCCATTACCGTCATGAAGTAATACGGGGTGATGCCTTTTGCACTGAAGGCTTTGTCCTGTGCCGAACGCCCGGTTGAACCTGGCTCGTAGCTAATCAGAGGGTAGGCGCCAATCTTCTCGATGGAGATATCACGGTCTTTGGCCAAGGGGTGATCTTTGGGCACGATCAGGCTCAGGTTCCACTTGTAGGCCGGTAGCACGATGATGTCTTTTTCCCTTTCGACATTTTGCGCGAGGATCGAGAAGTCTGATTGGCCACGCTTTAGGATATGGCCATATTTGTCGAGCTGCGATGTACCGATATGGAATTTGATTTTCGGATAGCGTTTGACGAAGCGCTCTACCGCTTCAGGGATCAGGTAGCGTGCAATGGTATTGGTGGTGTAGATGTTCAAAAAGCCTTCTTCGGGCTTGATGTGATCACGGACAATCGTCTTGATACGGCTTTCTTTTTCCAGCATGTCGATGGCTTCATCGATGATCTGCTTGCCGATGGGGGTGACTGCGCTGATGGACTTGCCCTTGCGCTCAAAGATTTTAACCCCCAACTCAGACTCTAGCAGTCTGATTTGCTTGCTGACCCCCGGCTGGGTAGTGAACAGGGAATTGGCAGCAACCGAGATATTCAGGTTGTTGTCTATCACCGCCTTAAGGTAACGCAGTTGCTGTAGTTTCATTGCACACTCATTATTTTCACAATATTTTCATACCCTTGATTGTGCCTCAAGAAACCTGCTTTTCATATAACAAGTGGTAATAATATATTCCAATACCTTTGAGTTATAGTGTGGGTGTTTATGGGTATGACTTTGTCCGTTAATGTGTTTACGCGGGATTTCCAGTGCCTTCAAGCTTGGCTGGCACTTGGAAATCCCGTTTGGTGGCAAAGTGAAAGGCGAGTTTATAGCTTGCCGGGTAAAGCAGAGCGGGCGGCATAGAAGGAGTTCGCTGCCACCTTCATCTTGAGCTCACCGTCAGTGAGCATGGAAATATCTGCCTTGCACTGCCATCTCTACTAGATAGAGACTAACTACGCGAGATCACCCAAGTTGCCTGGCAGTCATTACAACAGACTTCGGCATCGCTGATGCTTTTGTTGATGATCTGGGTGTTTTCTGAGTCGCATTCAGGGCAATGGGTTCGGGTTGGCGGGCAATTAATATCAACACAATGATTCTGGTTGTCCTTTGTCTTAACCATTGGTTGTTTACAATCTGGGCACAACATCAATAACACTCCTTATATCTTCCGCTGACTTCATGTCAGCTTTGCTGTTATGTACTTATATTTCCCCTTGAGTTGTGGCACAAAATTTGTGCCAACATGGTGGAAATAAAAGACATGCACTGTAATAACACCGTTGTGCTGGTGTGACCAGCTTGTCGGCTTAATTGTTGGTGATTTGTTGATCGGTATCATGAATAGGCAAAAACAGTGAATAATTTTGCGAACTATTTGCTTGTTTCGTAAATTAACTTGCGCCTATCTGTCACTATCGGGCTTTTTATCTGTTACCCTATTTTCAAGTGTATGAATTGTTTGAATTTATTGTCAATTGGTAGTGTAATATGCTGTCGCCATTACCTGCCGCGGTGGCATTGAGGCTGTGGCACTGTCTGGGCGTGGCATTCAGTGAGCGACCAAAAATGGCCGCTGCTCTTTCTCCTTTCGGGTTATTTCGTTGTCTCTCTGGCCAAATCAGGCTCCCCACTGTTTTCCAATATGACTTTCCTGGCCGAATTGCGCAGCGCCAACGTGGCTTGCCAATCATTCCCTTCAGGGTGGATCTGTGGGCTGATAATCACCTCAATATTCCCTTTGCGGGGAAAGAGCGAGCGATCCCGTAAAATGGATCGGGTGCCTTTGAGGGTGATGGGTTGGACTGGCAACTGCTTATCGATAGCGATTTGAAATGCGCCTAGATGGAAATCATGCAGGCCGGCCATGCGATATAAGGTGCCCTCGGGAAAAAGCGTCAGCGGCCTTGGGCTATCGGCAAAGCTGGTTAGCTGCTGGCTATCGGAAATGCTTTGTTGGGTATCGAAACGTTCAACAAAATGGGTACCTAATTTGCCGAGGAAAGTATGGGCAAAAAAGTTGTCTTTGAGCTCGGACTTGGCGACAAACTGGTGTTCTTTGCCGGTTGCAGCCAGTAGTACTAGGCCATCTAAGTAACTGGCATGGTTGGCGATAACCAGATACGGCCTGTCATCGTCGGGGAGATGCTCAAGGCCGTAGATGGTGAGCTTGGTGCCGGTAAGCTTGATCAACGCCCGTGAGCCCCAGCGGGCAACCGACCAACAGGCTGAGGTTGAAGGCAAAATAGCAACCAGAATCCAAACGGGGGGGGCCAACAGGGCCATGACTAGCCACATATAGCAGGCGAACCCCCAGTCTGTTGCCAGGCGCCTGAATCGTATCAATGCCGGCTTGGCGCTGGACAAGAATAAGCGGGTCGCTTGCCACCATACGGCGCGCTGGGGAGCATCGAGTTTGCTTTCCTCAAACAGCGTTTTGCATGCCGAACGGCGGATTTTCCCGCTGGATGTTTTGGGTACGGTATGCGGGGGGCAGAGTGCAACGACATCGGTGGGGATCCCGAGCAGGTTGAAAGACAGACTCTGTATCTCATCGCGTAATTTATGCTTTTCCTGCTCATCCTCAAGTTTGGTTTCGGCCAGCACAACCAACTGTTCAGTGCCTGTTTGCGGGTTAGCGCTGGCAAAGACGGCGACGCAGCCTTTGCGAATGCCGTTCAGCTGGCTAACGGCCGATTCAAGCTCCTGTGGATAGATGTTACGGCCCGCCTTGATGATGATGTCCTTGACCCGCCCGGTGAGGAACAGTTCGCCTTCCATGGTCAGGCCGCGATCACCGGTTCTCAGCCAGTCGCCGTGGTAGAGCTCGGTGGTTTTGTCTGGGGAGTGATAATAGCCCGATGTTGATGAGGGGCCTTTAAATTCCAATTCGCCTTCCTGGCGCTCGGGCAATTCCCTTCCCTGGCTATCGACGATGCGGATCTGGTGGCCGGGTAAGGGGTGGCCCAGCCCGATCAGGGGAATGCTGTGTTCGAGCCGCGCGTTGATATTGTCTTGTTGCCCAGGCTCAATGGGATCTGTTTCGATATTGACGGCTTTTCCGGAGTTCATCATGGTTTGCCGGTCGACCCATTCCACCCGGGGTTTGCGGGTACTTAGGGGGAAGGTCAATCCGACAGAGGATTCTGCCAGCCCATACACGGGGTTCATGGCTTCCGGGGCGAAACCATATTGTTGAAAGCGGCTGCTGAAAGCATCGATTGTTGTCGGACTGATGGGCTCGGCACCGTTCCAGCAATGCCTTACCGAAGAGAGATCGAGCCCTTCTAGATCGGCATCGGTGATTTTGTTGACACATAACTCATAGGCAAAGTTGGGGGCGGCGGTTAAGGTGCCCCGGTGGTGGTGAAGCGCCCACAGCCAGCGTTTGGGCTGGGTCAGGAAGTTAAGCGGCGACATAATCACCAGTGGGATCGCATGATAAAGACTACCAAACCAGGCCCCTATTAGGCCCATATCGTGGTAGACCGGTAACCAACTGACAAAGACATCGTCGGAAGTGGCGCCGACGGCTTTGCCCATGGCCCGGACATTGGCAAGCAAGTTGGCATGGGTAAGTTTTACCCCTTTGGGCACGCCGGTACTGCCAGATGTATATTGTAGGAAGGCTATCTCGTCGGGCTGGGCATGGCCTATCGGCTGGTGCTCGGAAGAGCAGGGCTCTACGCTGAGGGATTCGATCTCTTCTGTCGTGACAATATGCTCCAATGCCGGCACATGAAGTTTGAGCAGGGTCGATAGTCCTTTGGCTTGTTCAACGGTGATCAGCAATTTGGTCTCGGCATTTTGCAGTATCTTGCTGTGTCTGACCAAGTGGTCTTCAATTTGCGATGGTCTTGCTGGTGGGTAAATCGGCACCGGGATAGCCCGCGATAATAAAATGCCGTAGAAACAATAGAAATAGGCATTGCAGGTAGGCAGCATGATGGCCACCGTATCTCCGGGACCGATGCCGAGACTTTGCAACCGGTCGGCGATGACTATTGCTTGCTGGTAGAGGGTCCGGTAACTGATGGACTCGACATTGTCGGCATCTTGATACACATACAGGTGGGGGCGATCGCCATGCTGCTCGACGTGCCAGTGCAACAATTCTTGCAATGTTTCAACGTGATCGGGATAGATAGAGGCAGAAGGCAACTCAATTTTATCCGCCGAGGCCTTGATGGCCGCTGGGTGTTGCTCGGCATTGAAGATGGCATTGAGTAAGTCGCGCGGTGTTTCGATTTCGGCCAGTGTCTGTGTCGGTAGCGTGATGGTAAATTGCTGCTCGGTGCGTTGGATCAGCTCAGCACGGGCGAGGCTGTCGAGGCCGAGATCTTGGTCGAGCAGGCTATCAAGGGTGATGGTACCGCTATCGACATTGCCGGGATTGACTTCCTCTGCCAGCTCGGTAACCAGCTTGAGTAATGAATGGGCAGCCTGTTTGGGATCGGAATAGGGTGGTTTGGTTGGGTTTTCCATGGGCTACCCCTTTTGTTGTTATGATGGATAAAGTGTAGCCAAAATCAGCATTATTGCTGTTAAATG
Organism: Photobacterium gaetbulicola; assembly: GCF_003025515.1. Taxonomy (NCBI): domain Bacteria; kingdom Pseudomonadati; phylum Pseudomonadota; class Gammaproteobacteria; order Vibrionales; family Vibrionaceae; genus Photobacterium; species Photobacterium gaetbulicola. Next base: position 63,808 of record NZ_PYME01000028.1, read on the forward strand.
TATGAAAAGTGTGGGTATGTGCACATTAGGTCTCGATGTCCCTGCTTAACGGCAAAGCCCACTGATTCTGTCTCGGTGGGCTGGGCGAATACTCAATGAATTATGCGTTCTTCGCAATCTGGCTCAGCATGTTCCTGTTGGCTTCGAGCCAATGAGAAAAGCTCTGTGGCTGGCGGCCTGTCAGCATCTCGAACTCTTGGCTGGTACCATCGGAAAATGCGCCGCGGGCATGCTGGTCCATTGTTGTGACCATGGCGACAATACCTTCTGGCAAGCCAAACGATGCCAGCTGTGCTTCCAGCTCTTCATCAGACTGGTGGATCACCTGAATATCGAGCCCCAGAGCTTGATTGATCTTTGCCGCCATTTCGTCGGTGGTCAGAGACTCAGGGCCGTTGAGGGTGAACGTTTGTTTGCCCTCCAGTGCCTTCACAACCGAAGCGGCAGCGGCGTAGGCAAGATCAAGGCGGCTGAGTTGTGCGGACTTGCCTTCTTTGGCTGCCGTCAGCCAGGCTTGGGTTTGCAAGGTACTGGCGAAGAACTCGGCCAGGTTTTCGAAATACCAGTTGTTGCGCAGTATCGTCCAGTTGCTGATTTGGCTATCAGCAATCGCTTTTTCTGTTGCTTCATGCTCAAAGGCGAAGACGACCGGGGAGGTGTCAGCCGCTGGCATTGAGGTGTAGCTCAGGTGCTTGATGCCGACACGTTCTGCCGCAACCACGGCATTGCGGTGAAGTTCGCTACGTTGGCCGATTGCATCAATGCTGATCAGTAGCATGTTGTCTGCGCCGGTAAAGGCGGCTTCCAACGATGCTGGATCTGCGAAGTCAGCCTTGCGCACATCGACCCCCATTTCTGCCAGTCCGGCGAGGCTGGCTACCTCGCGCGATGTCGCAATTAGCTGGCTAGCCGGAATATTGAAATCATTCAAAAGGTATTCAATCACTTGTTTGCCGAGTTTGCCTGATGCGCCTGTGATAAGTAGTTTGCGGTCTGACATGGTGTTTCTCCTGATAGTATCTTCTTGGGCGTGTATTGCCGTTGGTTGTCACTATATCGTTTACTCTTTGATTGATAATCAGGGCAAAGGTAAACTTACTGTTTATCTATATTAAACAGTGGGGCGTAATGAATATCTCGCTAGACGATATGATGGTGTTTGCGGCGGTTGTCGAGCAGCAATCATTTACCAAAGCCGCAGACATTCTCGGCCTTGGCAAGGCGCGGGTCTCTCAGGTGGTGTCCAGACTGGAGTCAAACCTGAATACACGGTTGCTCCATCGGACAACCCGGTCCCTGTCGCTGACCGAAGCGGGCACGCTGTATTATCAAAAATGCAGAGAAATACAGGAGATAGCCTATTTGGCCAATGCCGAGGTCCAGCTCGACAACTCCGAGCCAAGCGGTTTGATACGGATTTCGACTCCAGTCGGCAGTCATGAGCTGGTTCGGTTACTGAGCGAGTTTTTGCAGCAATACCCGAAGATCAGCTTGGATATTATTGAAAGCGATGGCTATCAGGATCTCACGGAAGAGCGCTGCGATATCGCTATCCGGGCCTCTTCTGCCTTGGCGGACTCTAGCTTGTATGCGGTCAAGATAGGCGAGTTTACCGACATGCTGTGCGCGTCGAAGCGCTACCTCGAGCGCTTTGCGCCCGTGACAGGCATTGGCGATCTTGCCGGCATGAAGTGGTTAAGCCATGCCATTGTCCATGGCCGCAAGCATTTGGTCTTGCGCAACGGCCAAGGGCAGACGACCGTGCTCAATAAAGAACCCGCGCTGTCGGTACGCACTACTTCGATGCTCAGGGATTTTGTGCTGACCGGGGAAGGGTTCGCGGTGATGCCAAGCTTTGTGATTGAAAATGAGCTGAAATCAGGGCAAATCATCAGAATACTACCCGAGTTGCATGGTGTTACAGTGTCGCTTTATGCGGTCTATCAACACAAAACGTTAATGCCGCGCAAAGTCAGGGCGCTTATCGATTTTTTCAAACTACACCCCTTATCGTCGCCGTTATAAAGTGACCTAGTTCGCCATCGGACTTGCTTATCGAAATTGGCTGTTTTGTGATTGTCCTCAAGTCTATGCGCCTTGCTGTGGTCTAGTTTTTAAGCAATCGGTGTCTACTTTATAAGTCAGGCGCGAGGTAAGTATTGTCCTCGCCGCCTCATTGACATCTCGCATTAGAAGGGTCTCGATAACATACTCAGAGGGACAAACACATGATTGTTATATTTGTGCATGGATGGAGCGTTACGGATACCAATACCTATGGCCTCTTACCAGAAGCTATTGCGAAGCAAGCGAGCAACTATGGGCTTGATGTTGATATAAAACATGTTTGGCTGGGACGGTACATCAGTTTTGATGATACGGTGAATATGACCGATATCATACGTGCATTCGATCAGGCCCTACATGACTTGATCCCGGCTGGTGACGACATTGCTGCGTTTTCCTGTATTACTCATTCGACAGGCGGGCCTGTCGTGCGCGAATGGCTCGATCGCTACTATGGCAGTGACAATCTGGACCAGAGCCCGCTGCGCCATCTGATCATGTTGGCACCGGCTAACCATGGCTCACCATTGGCAGCACTCGGCAAGCAGAGAGTGGGTAGAATAAAAGCCTGGTTTGATGGTATCGAGCCGGGGCAGTTGATACTCGACTGGTTATCTTTGGGTAGCCAGCAGCAAATCGATTTGTCCCGCGCCTATCTTCACTACAAGCCTGTAGAGAGTGGCTTTTACCCTTTTGTTTTGACAGGGCAGTCCATTGATAAGAAGTTCTACGACTTTGTGAATAGTTATCTGGCTGAGTCAGGCTCCGACGGGGTGGTAAGGGTTGCTGGGGCCAATATGAACTTCAGTATGGTGAGGTTTGTTGAATCCGGAGCTGCAGATACGGTCGCCCATATGTCAGATGAACTCAATGTTAGTTTACTGAAACTGGTTGAGGGGGTGATGCGTCCAGAAACCGTCCCGCTGGGGGTGATCCCAAATGCCAGCCACTCGGGTAAGCAAAAGGGGATCATGCGCAGTGTCGTAAGCGCAACGTCGACAAAACCACAACTCGCTGAAATCCTGAAGTGTCTGCAAGTGGATTCTGAGGCCGACTATCAGATATGCCAGCAGGCGCTAGCGACACTGACTCAACAAACACAACAGCGCAGTCATCGGTATATGAATTTGGTTTTTATCGTTAATGATGACCAAGGTGAGCCTGTGACTGATTACGATCTGGTTTTGTTGGGCGGCCAAGACCGCGATCCGAACAAACTGTCCAAAGGCTTTTTCGTCGACCGCCAGAAAAATGCGGCCAGCCCCAACCATCTGGTCTACTACATAGACTACGACGTGATAAGCAAGAGCCAGCTTACGGGCTTTAGGGTTATTGCCAGGCCAAACCAAGGTTTCACTTATTATCACGCTGTCGAGTACCGTGTTGAAACTGCTGATATAGATGCGTTCTTAAAGCCAAATGAGACGGTATATCTTGAGGTGGTGCTTCACCGTCGTGTTGACCAAGCGGTTTTCCTTTTTGACGAGGCGAGTGCGCCGCAAATGCACAAGGAAGGTAAGCTTTTCAAAACGGAAACACGGCATGACTTCAAAGGGCAGAAACCGATGAATAAGCCGGTTAAGTGAACCGGTGTCGCTAGGTTTTATCAACTAAAACAGACTTAAGACAAATAGGCTTTAAGTATGAAAAGGATTTTGAATGTTGCGCTGTTTGTTATTGTTCAGGGCTGTGCCAGCGATCCGGTAACAACGACCCAAGAGGCAGCGCAATTGTGTGTCGGGAGTACCGTGATCGGTGCTGATCTGAGTGACAAATTCGAACTGGTACAAGATCCGGCATTGCTATCCCAGGCTCTCGGTGAAGCACTTGCGGGTAAGTTATGTCAGGGAGCGGTTTATCAAAGTACTCAGGAAGTGACGATTTATCGGGCCTGGAATAGTACCAACCCCCATAGCCAGTTTGGTCAATGGTGGTCATTTACCCGTCCTTCTGGTCAGGTATCGGAATATAGGAAAGACTATGAAATTTGCTATCAATGGTCGCCGCTCGACAAGCTGGCAGAATGCACGTTGAAGCCCGGAACAAAGGTTGTGGTTGGTAATGGCCAGAGCGCCAGGTGTTCGGAATATTTGAGCTATCCAGTTTCTGAGAAGCAGCAGGTCTATATTACCGATGCGTCTGATTCGGCAATGGATTGTCAGAGCTATGACGGCGTAATCAGTTGGGAGCATGACGTAGCCCAATAGATTAAGTCACGCAGTGGCAGTGGCCAAACAAAGAATGTGATCCAACCCATAAGCTGTATGTTTTTCGACCGTTTTTTTTGACATAGAACAAATCAGCTTGGGATTCATTTGGCATTCTCGCATTAGCGATCACTTAATTAAGTAACCGCTAATGTAAGGAGGCGCTAAAATGGCTAGGAAACCATTCTCGATACGGTGTCGGGCTGTTATTGGCTCGGCTATTTTGCTTCTGCCTCTCTGGGTAGCTGCCTCGACTGCCGACCACAGCGCGTTCGAACAACTTTACGGGCCCTTCGAACGTGCTGAGCAAGTCACCAAAGCCTGCCTCGATTGCCATACTGAAGCCGGCGAACAGTTACAGCAATCTACACACTGGACGTGGCAACATGGTCAGGAGAGTACCGGCACTGTTTATGGTAAGACAGAAGTGATCAATAACTTCTGTATATCGACAGCCTCCAACGAACCGAGGTGCACCAGTTGCCATGCCGGCTATGGCTGGAAGGATGATAGCTTTGACTTCACCAAGCAGGAGAGCATCGACTGTCTTGTCTGTCATGAGCAGTCTGGGCAGTATCGCAAATTTCCCACCGATGCCGGTCATCCTAACTACGTAGCGAAGGAGTGGCCCAAAGGCTCAGGCAAGATGTTGCCTGCGGTTGACTTAGCGATGGCCGCCCAAAGTGTCGCTACCCCGGAAATCGAAAACTGCGGCGCTTGCCACTTTTTCGGCGGGGGCGGTGACTCGGTCAAACATGGCGATATGGACTCAACCCTTTTTAGCGCCTCACCAGAGCTGGATGTTCACTTATCCGAACAGGGCGCTAACCTGAAATGCCAGGACTGCCATACCACCAGCAATCACCAAACCATGGGCTCGCGCTACGCCATGCAGGCGAAAGATACCTCCGGTATCGATATTCCCGGCCACAGCGATTTCAGCCGGGCAAGCTGCGAGTCTTGTCATGGCATGGAGCCGCATAAAGGCTCTCGCAATGCCATTCGCCTCAACCAGCATGTCGATAACATCGCTTGTCAAACCTGCCATATCCCCGAGTTTGCCCGTGAGAAAGCCACCAAAACGGTTTGGGACTGGTCCAGCGCGGGTGACAAAAGCCGACCTGTCACCAAGGACCAATGGGGCAACGTGACCTACACCCCGAAAAAAGGCGACTTTGTGTGGGAAATGAATGTGGTGCCCGAGTATGTATGCTTCAACGGCGAGATGGACTATACCGTTGTCGGTGAAAAAATCACGGCCAATGAGCAAGGCATTATTGCATTAACCACCCCGCAGGGGCGCTGTGGCGATGACGATTCGCGGATCTGGCCGTTCAAGGTAATGAGAGGTAAACAACCCTACGATAGCGAAAACCAAATTATGGTTACGCCATATCTCTTTGGTAAAGACAAAGCCGCATACTGGAAGAGCTATGACTGGGACGCATCAGCACAAGCAGGTATGAAGGCCAGTGGAGAAGTGTTCAGTGGCAAGCTTGAGTTTATCAATACTGAATACCACTTCCCGATTACCCATATGGTTGCCCCTGCTGAAAAAGCGCTGGAGTGCCAGGCATGCCATAGCCAGGATGGCCGGCTGTTCAAACTGGCGGGCTTCTATCTTCCCGGTCAGTCCGATCCGTTCAAGGGCAGCCATTACCTCTGGTGGCTGGTGGCGTTGACGCTCGGAGCCGTGTGTATTCACGCTATTTTGCGAGTGATCGTTCCCAACAGACAAGACAAGGAGTGAGTTATGCGTCAGATGATTTATAAACGTTTTGAGCGCTTCTGGCATTGGTCACAAAGCTTGTTGATGCTCGCTATGCTGATCACGGGTTTCGAAATCCACGGCACTTTTAGCTGGCTTGGGTTCGAACAGGCCTTGCAGTGGCATGAGGTTGGGGCCGTGGCCTTGATCATTCTTTGGGTGTTTGCCATTTTCTGGCATTTCACCACGGGGGAGTGGAAGCAATATATTCCGACCACCGAGCAGCTAGTGGCGGTGATCCGTTACTACAGTAAGGATATCTTCTTTGGCAAGCCTCACCCCTATAAAGCGACACCGGATCGCAAGCACAACCCCTTACAGCGATTTTCCTACCTGGGGTTCAAACTGCTGTTGGCCCCTGTAATTTGGCTAACCGGCTTAATGTTGCTGGCCTATCCATTCGGCCTGCAGGTGCTCTCTCTGCCAACGCTGTCGGCCCTGCACCTGCTGTCGGCTTTTCTTATCCTGATCTTTTTTATCGTGCATGTGTACATGACCACCACAGGCGCTACGCCGTTGAGCCACATGAAAACCATGATCACCGGTTACGAAGAGCAGCAAGACCAAGCAGGGGAGGAGATAGCCCAACCAGCGAAAAAGACGGTTTAATCGTTTGATAAGCCTAGGTTTTCAGTGCCCATAATTTATGAATCCACCACGGCTGGCACGTTTTCCCCCAACGCGTGCCAGCTAACTCAGAGACGCCCATGCCTTGGTTATTTGATCTCCGGGAAGAATGCCGGTTCTGTAAATACCCAGTTGCGATCTTTGACCGGGGTATGACAGGCGATACAGGCTTGCGGCCCTTCATTAAAGGGAGTTTGTGACTGACCAAGCCAACGCCCCCAACCCCAACCGTATGTCTCCGCATATTTCTTCGAGTCTCTGAACATAAATTCGGCATGGACAAACTCCCCCGGAGCCGTAGCCGCTGGCCAGTGCTCCAGCGTCGTACTTTTCCAAACCACTTTTCCTAATATCGCCCCGTCCGGCCAGGGATTGGTCTTTCCCTCTCGCGCTGCGGCGACCGCAATAGGATTGCCGAGGATTGCTCGGACTGTATTGTTATCGGTACGATGGGAAACCGCTATTGTTGCCCACTCCTGCCATCCGACAGGATATGCAATACTGTTTGACGGCTCTGGTGTATCCGCATGGGCAACAGCGGGCAGAACAATCATCGCGAGTGAGGCAAGAAATGAATCTCTGAGCGTCATACTTTTCTCTCTTTATGCTTGTTTGAGCGATAGCCAGTGTCACGGGAGCGGTTCCCGCATATATTGGCGGCTTTTTCAAAAATATAGCCTGCTGGGCAAAATACAACGTGCCGATTGGGTGGCTCTATACCTAAGGCCCCTAATCTAAGCTGATCCTTGGTGTAAACCATTTTGCAATGTCGGCCATATTTCGGTGCACTTTTGCCGCTATGCGTATCTCGCTCGAATAAAAGCCTGCTCCTAAGAACTAAAGTTTGACTTACTTTTGGTAATCTGGAAGCCTTTTTAGGCTCAGAGCTTACGACATGGAGTTTATTGCAATGACACGTACCGCACGGCACATTCGTCAGAGTTATTGGACGAGTAAGCACACGCCATACTTAACGATTCGTTCGACACGTGACAGTACACAAAGTTATAAAAGTCACTATCACTCCGAGTTGTCCATTGGAATAATGGAATCAGGGGTAACATGCTTGTCTTTGCCAGAGAAACATATTGCCCTCAACAAAGGTGATATCGTCCTTATTGAGCCGAACATGGTTCACTCTTGCAATCCCGTTGATGGTAAGCCCCGCAGTTATCACATGCTGTATATAGATAACGATTGGTGTTGTGAGGTGCTATCAATGCTCTTCGGCCATGAGGTCACAATGTTCACAATTGACCAAAGCTCATTGCAAGACACATTAAGTACTACCGGCCTAGGGGAAATTATTTCGGCATTGTTGGTGGAAGAATCGTCCGAGCTTATTTCAAAAGTAGAATATGCTCTGTTCGACATATTAAGTCTATGTTGCTCTCCGAGAAAGGAACTGGTGGAAGGGGATAAATTGGCTGTTAGGGTTAAAAATCTCCTTTTACGAGATATTGCCTGTTCGCCACCGCTTGAAACTCTTGCTCTCGAACTAGGACATACTAAAGAAACAGTAATTCGGCAGTTCAAAAGCCACTTTGGTATCACACCAAAGTCATTTCTAAATAACCACCGCGTTGAGAAAGCTAAGATTTTATTGCGAGGGGGGATGCCGATTGTTGATGTTGCGATTGAAGTTGGTTTCTCAGATCAAAGTCAGCTACATCGGGCTTTCGTTAACTACACTGCCTCTACACCAAGGCAGTACCAAAAGATAAAGTCAATTTTCGACAATATTTCTTAAAGGGGAAAATTCATAGTCGGCAGATGCGTTTACTATGGAGATCCTAATATGTCGCTCTCAACACTTTTCCCCGTAGCCTTTCCTGCCTTGGCTTTAGCACATTTTGTTGCACTGTTGAGTCCAGGACAAGACTTTTTCTTGATTGTTGCTCACTCCATTCGACACAAATTAAAAGGCAGCCGTTTTATTTGTCTTGGAGTCGCATTAGGCAATGCAATCTATATCGGCGTGGCCATCTTCGGTTGGACAAGTATAAGAGATAACAAAGTGGTTTTTTCGTCAGTAGAGATACTGGGAGCACTTTATCTCTTGTGGCTGGGAATAGCCTTACTGAGGAGTACAAGACGTGATGCACAATTACATGCCGATCATCAGAAAATACCATCTGCTATAAAGCAACTGATGTTGGGTTTGAACTCTGCACTGCTCAATCCCAAGAATGCCTTGTTCTATATGAGCCTGATGACCGTTATTCTCGGTAATGATGTCACATTAACTCAACAGGTATCATCTGGGGTATGGATGTTTCTCGCTGTCCTGCTCTGGGATTTATTTATTGCATCAGTAATAGGCCTGCCTCGTGTACAGGAGCGCCTCAGTAGTTATATTCATGTTGTGGAAAAAGCGGCTGGAATAGTTTTGATGTTCTTTGGCATTACCTTGTTTTTTGGCTATTTACGTTAGAGTTGCCCCATTATCTTTTAGTTAAAATACTCAGTAACACAGTTTTATTATATTTGACTTACTTTTCTTATTGTGAATGTAAATTCTTACCATTCTCCAATGGTAACAAAATGATAAGTTGTGATGCTAAATGTGTTAATTCCATGCGTCACTTTCTTGTTTTGATAGTATGCGCCGATTCTTTTACAGCACAGATTACAAGCG
>NZ_PYME01000029.1:0-72780 GCF_003025515.1 Photobacterium gaetbulicola
GTTTGCTTCCTTCAGATCCCACCTCACGGTGGACACCCTTGCATAGGCTAACGGTTCTCGCTCGACTGAGCCCGTAGAGGACTTTCACCTCCTAGAACAACGCCATGCTCGGCGCACCAATAAAAAAGCGAGCCCACAGGCTCGCTTTCCTTTAGGTTGAACAGTTAACGCTCATTACACCATGGCGGCACCGGCAAACAGCAACACTACGGTCACAACCAATACCATAATCACAAACGGCATCACCCATTTCAGGAAACGCTCGTAAGGGATTTTCGCCAATGCCAAACCGGCAACCAGGTGACCGGCGGTTGGGGCGAAGATGTTGATCCAACCACTTGCTGACTGGTAAGCGGTAATGATCAGATCACGGCCGATCCCCGAGAAGTCCGCCAGCGGTGCCATCAGTGGCATTGACACGGTCGCCAAGCCCGAGGTGGATGGGATGAAAAAGCTGAGCACGATATGGACGAAGTAGGTCACGACCACAAACACACCAGAAGACAGGCCGGTTACCACACCCTCAGCCCAATTGAGGATAGTATCGATGATCACACCGTTATCCATCACGACATAGATACCACGGGCAACCGCGACGACCAATGCAACACCAATCAGATCTTTGGCCCCTTCAATGAAAGTCTTGATGAATTCGCCTTCGTGCATGCGGTTGATCACCGCAATCAAGATGGCTGCGGCCAAGAACAGGGTCGACAGCTCATCAAACCACCACCACAGGGTTGGAATCGCGGTGATCCCCATGTCTTCCCATGGAATAACACCGTAGATCATCACCAGGAAGGCACCGAAGAAGATCCCCATGGTCCATTTCTGCTTGGTGGTGAACTCGCCGGTATCCTCATTGACGTGGGAAAACTCATCGTCGAACTCGATATCCGCCAATACCGAATTGGCTTTATCCGCTTTGACCTTCGAGGCGTAGCGCATCACGTACCAAGAAGCCAGTACAATCAAGATAGCCAGCTGGATAACACGGAGCACAATACCATCACCGATTGGCAGGCCAGCAAAGCCGGACGCGATACCGGTTGCAAATGGGTTGACGGTCGAGGCCAGTACCCCGACACCGGAGCCCAACAGGATGATCCCTGCAGCCACCATGCGATCATACCCCGCCACCGCCATCACCGGCAGGATCACCGCCCAGAATGCCACGGTTTCTTCGGCCATCCCGTAAGTGGAGCCACCCAGGGCGAACAAGGTGATCAACACCGGGATCATCATCTGCTCGCGGCCGCGAAACTTGCGTACAATCGCCGCCACGCCCGAGTCCATCGCGCCGGTGCGCATGGTCACGGCAAGGAAACCACCGATCACCAAGACGAACAGCGCCACATCGACAGCCTTGTGGAAGCCCTTGATCGGTGCCATCAGGATATCAATTACCCCCTGCGGCGAGGACTCCAGCTCCTGGTAGGTGCCGGGAATAGGCAGCAGCCGCTCACCGCCGTCGTAATCCAGCACTTCCGCCGCCGGGATCACCACATCCGTGCCATTGACCAGGTAGTCATATTTACCTGCAGGCATGATCCAGGTCAGCAAGGCCACAAGGGCAATAATGGAAAAAAGAATGGTGTAAACAGTCGGCATTTTGAAAGATCGTTTCATTTTGCCAGCCTCTGTAGTCGTGGTCATAGCTCTACTCCCTGCAGCTGATAAATCGCGTTGGCATACACATTCATTGCTTTGAGCATGTCATCAATAATCAAATATTCATTCGGCATGTGCTCAACCTTGTCGCGGCCGGGGAAAATTGCCCCATAAGCCACGCAGTTTGGGATTGCACGGGCATAGGTTGCCCCACCGGATGTCATCGGCTCGCTGTCCATATCCCCGCTGATTTCTTGATAGGCACTCATCAGGGTTTGGATCACCGGGCTTTCTGCAGGCATATACAAGGAAGGTAGCACATCAAATTCCTCGTAGCGCAGCCCATACTGCTCAGCCACGGCCTGAATATCATTATCAAAGTCGGCTTTTTCGAAAGTCACCGGTACCCGGATATCAATCCCGAGCTTGCTTGCCTGCTCATTGATCTCTAGCTGGGCAACATTGAAGGTCAATCGGCCACTGACATCTGCCACCGGGCCGAAAATCTCTTTGGCATTGGCATCCTCCCCGACCTGCTCGGCCACAAATTTAATGGCAGGATGGGTCACTCCAATCTGGCGCAGTGCTAGGCACAGTCGCGCTATTGCATTGACACCTTTGATATCGCTGGCTGCTGAGTGGGCTGCCTTGCCAAACACCGTGACTTCGGCATCTTCGGCGGTAAAGTCATAACCCAGCTTATCGAGCTGCGAGGCGAGCTCTTCCCAGAGCGGCCCTTCATATTTAGCCAACTCGGGTACGGCATTGAGGGCGCCGCCGCACGCCAGCGACAGCACGTTATCGCCCGGGCCGTGCAGCCAGGACTGGATCAGCATTTTTTCTGCATGGATTAACGGGAAGGCAGAATCTGGGGTAAACCCACAGCTTGGTACTTCTTCTATTTCTAAGTAACGATCAATACAGCGCCACAGGGTTTCTTCATCAGTACCGAAGATAAAGCGGATGCGCTTATTGAGTACCACACCGCTATCGAGCAAGGCTTTGACCGCAAAAATCGCGGCTAAGGTTGGCCCTTTGTCGTCTTGGGTTCCCCGCCCGTAAAGTCGGCCATCTCGGATCTCCGGGCTAAATGGCTCCGAGTGCCAAGCCGACAACTCTCCGGTTGGCACCACATCCAAATGGCCCAACACGCCTATCATTTGTTCGCCATCACCAATTTCGGCATAGCCGTAATACCCTTTGTGGTCCTTATAGATAGCAAACCCCAAGTCGTGGCATAGCCGCAGTGTTTCGTCCAGGCAGTCATCTATCGGCTTACCAAACGGCTTACCGCTATCATCTTCCTGGTAGACACTGGGAATCGCCACCAAACGCTTCACTGCGGCAATATAGTCATCACGCAGCACGTCGATATTTGATGCTATTGTTGCTTTCATCGTATCCCTCTTTGACTTCATCTACTTTTATCTGCACAGACGAACGTCCACCGACAAAAGTAGTGAATCTCTATTTTATGCCAGAATTTTTAGGTAGTTGGATCTCATCTGACCAATTCATTCTGCTACAAGCAGTAAGGAATAACTGTGACTACTTTCACTGCTCGTCCGCGCAAGGTGGGATTGCGGTCAAAATATCGACAAAATGTTTCTGGTTCTTGATTTCGCCCACATTTAGGCATCCGCTGTATTATTAGTTATACTTCGCGCCATTCACACTCCTGTCATGTGACGAGATCGATCATGAAAACACAAATCCCCGGAAAAAACGCCGCGCTGGAAGACACCATCGAACGCTTCCAAACCCAACTAAAAGCGTTTGGTTTTAATCTAAGCAGCATTGACAATGCTTCGTGGCACAACCCGATCCCGAATGTCTGGTCTGTACAGGTTCAAGATATCGATGCACCGATGAACGTCACCATTGGCAAGGGAACAACCCAACAAGCTGCACTGGCATCGGCGCTGGGTAAGCACTTAGAGCGTTTGGCAACCAATGACTTTTATGCCAACCACTACTTGGGAGCAGCCGTCGCAAACGGCGAGTTTGTTCATTACCCAAATGAACAATGGTTCCCGATTGATCTTGAGGAAAATCTGCCACCGGAAGCGATCCTGGACGAGCGCCTAACCCAGTTTTACGATCCGACCCTTGAGTTACTGGGTACCGATTTGATCGATCTGCAATCAAGCAACATGGCACGCGGGATCTGCACCCTGCCGTTTGAGCGCCAGAGTGACAAGCAAGTTATCAACATGCCAGTGAATATCATTGGCAACCTGTATGTATCCAACGGTATCGCCGCGGGTAACACCCTATTCGAAGCCCGCACCCACGCCCTGTGCGAGATCATTGAGCGCCATATCAAGCACCGCATCTTGGCCCAGTCAATTGACCTGCCGGCACTTCCTGAGCGCAGACTCAACCACTCAGCGTCGATTAAAGAGTCGTTTGATGCCCTTAAGGCGCACGGCTTTAGCGTCAATGGCTATGACGCATCTCTTGGCGGTAAATACCCAGTGGTCTGCGTAGCCCTGGGCCTCCAAGGCTGCAACATGCATTTTGCTTCTTTCGCGGCTCATCCATCGTTTGAAATTGCCCTCGAGCGCGCGGTCACTGAACTTGTTCAGGGCCAGAGTATTGATGATCTCAAAGCACTACTGAGCCCCTCTTTGCAAAGCGAAGGCGCCAACGAAGACTTCACACCAGAAATTCAATTGGCCGAGTCAACGGGCCTCATCGCTTCAGCCCAGCTTGATAGTGAATCAGAAATGGAGCCCGCAGCATGGGATCTCAGCGACACCTCTGAAGCACAGTTCAACCATTTGATGGGGCTGTTGCAGGCCGCGGGGGCCGACGCCTACATCGCGGATTATGATCATCTGGGCGTGAATTGCTGCCGCATCATCGTCCCAGGCTGGTCTGAGATTACCCCGGTAGAAGATCTGATTGAAGCCAACAACAACGCTGCCCTGGAGCTGCGAGAGGTGTTGTTGGCGCTACCTGCCATTGAGTGGGATGCCGAGCAGTACGCAGAGATGTTCCACATTGTCGAAGAAGAGTTCGATGACGATACCCTGCTGCACAAACTACTTGGCATGGAAGTTCAGGCCGGGGATGCCTGGCAAACCCTTCGTGTCGGTGAGCTTAAAGGTCTAATTGCTTTAGCAGGCGGCGATCTCGAGCTGGCTCTGGAGTTCGCCAACTGGAGCGTGGCATACAACGCCGCAACCTATAGTGCCGAGCGCCTAAACTTTTTCCGCTGCCTCGTCGACAGTTTAGAGCTGGCGCTGGACGAAGAGCGTGATCCGACAACGTGCAAAGCGGACTTCGAGCGTACATTTGGCAACGATACTGTCGCAGCCGCCTGGGGGGCGATTGAAGGCAATATTCATTTCTACGGCCTGACAGCTGGTGATCTCACCATGAGCCAGTTCCCTGCTCATCAGCAACTGCTGCAGTCTTACCAAAAGCTGCAAGTGGCTAAGAAAGCCGAACAACGCTAATTCCCGCCAGTAATCGCCCAGGTTGGTCACCTTCAACCTGGGCTGTTTTGTACTTTGTTTACAAGCTTGCCGCCCTTCCTGACTCGCCAATCATTCAAAAAAAGTTGAATACAATCTTCAAATTGCTGTTACGTGCCTGCTACTTTTTAGGTAATCCGACTGTAGCCCGCAATATCCGCACGTCAGAATTAAAACCACACTAAAAACAATTACATAAAGACCAATAACCGGCCAAGCACACATTTCACAAATTTACTTTTGTTATAAAGTTTCTTTCATATTTAGCAACAATTGTACTTTGCGCTCAATTTTTTTTGGTTTTTTTCTTACAAAATTTTAGTGAGAGTGATCGAGATCAATTCAATAAAAGTGGACAAGCGGTACACTGCAGCCAAATTTGGTGAAATTAAATTACACTTAACAACTGCTTGGCTTAAATTTCGATGAAATGCAGATATGTTGAGTGAATTTCAACCAGCATATAAATAAAAATTATCTTAAATGTAGAACGAGGCACTTATGTCATCACAAGAAAGAAGTTATCAGGAGCTGCACCGCCCTGCATCTGACTTCGCTAGTCGCTCAGACTATCTTGATCATGAGCTGAAAATCATGAAGCCACGCCGCTGGAAGCTTAACCTTCCAGGCCGTGACTTCCGTTTTGAGCTTGAAGATTTGGTTCCGGCACTAGCGGGTACGATTGCTATTATCGCGATGTACTCATCAGTTGCTATGTCATGGGCTGATGGCCTGACTGCCGCTTGGGATCACGTTGAGCTGGGCAAAACCTTCGCTATCGAAGTTGCCCGTGTAGAGATGCTCATCCCAGCACTTCTTTTCTGTATTCTTGCCTCGGGCTTCTTTAACCCACGTGCCAACCTGGCGGGTAACCACGGTCCAATGATCCCGTTGATCGGTACCATTGCACTGGCAGGTGCTCACCCACTGGCGCTGGCTATCCTGATTGGTGTGTTCGGCCTATTGCTGAGCTACTTCAAAGGGGGCTCGAAACTGGTCAACCTCACCAGTGAAGGTGTGGCCGGTGGTCTGCTTATCTTCCTCGGCTTTACCGGGGCAATGAGCCAGATTGGCGACATCCAGTCTTGGGCTGTGGGTCTTGAAAGTGCTGACGTCGCAAAAGGTAGCTTGGGCTACATCGGCTTGGTGGTTCTGGCGGTAAACATCATTCTCTATGCTTACCTTGCCAAAGTGAACAAGCGCTGGCTGGCGATCCCTGCTTGTGCGGTAACCGGCTTGGTAGTTTCACTTGCACTTGGTGCGGGCTTTGACCTAGTATTCGAAACCGAGACAGGTTTGCCTAACCTAAACCCAGTTTACTGGTGGGGTAGCACAGAGCAAGGTTGGATGCTTGGTCTTCCTGGTGTTGAGCACTTCATTGCTTCTCTACCGTTCGCAATTCTTGCGGTAGCAATGTGGTCACCAGACTTCCTGGGTCACCGTATCTTCCAGGAGCTGAACTACCCGAAAGGCACTGACCGCGTTCTGATGGACGTTGATGACACCATGACAACGTGTTCGCTTCGCCAGATGGTAGGTACCGCGGTTGGTGGTTGTAACATCACGTCATCTTGGGGTACTTACATTATCCCAGCGGGTATTGCCAAGCGTCCGATTCCTGCGGGTGCGATCCTACTAGGTACTTTCTGTATCATCGTAGCGATCCTTGGTTTCCCGATGGACGTAGCAGTATGGCCACCAGTGATGCGTATCGCACTGCTTGTAGGTGTATTCCTACCGCTGCTTGAAGCGGGTGTGCAGATGGTGAAAGACACCAAAGATTCACAAGCTGCTGGTATCTGTGTATTTGCAGCTATCGTTGCTAACCCAGTTCTAGCTTGGGCACTGACCATGCTGCTGGATAACAACGGCCTAATCGGTAACAAAGAACGTGCAGCTAAGCTGTCTGTTGTCGATAAAATCGTCATTCCGGCGGGCGCACTAATCATTTGTTTGGTTGCGATGCTGGCAGTAGGTATGCTTGAGGGCCAGTACGGCATTCCAGCACTACTGTAAGAACGACTTAAGGGCAGTGCGTGCACTGCCCTATCAATTAGTGTTTTTAGCACTAATACGAATAATCAAAACATCGCTATCCTGACACGTTTTTTGGTTATCCGTATTATTGTTTATATAAAGTGTACTGTTCACCGTTTGGTGAGGCTGGCTCAACAGTCACCGCAGTACGTGTTTTTTCTACTAAAAAGGTAGGTATGTCATGGCAGAGCAATTTGCTAAAGCTTGGGAAGGGTTCGCTGAAGGCGAATGGCAGAACGAAGTAAACGTTCGCGACTTTATCCAGAAAAACTACACTCCATATGAGGGTGATGAGTCTTTCCTAGTTACTGAAGGTACTGAGGCAACTAACAAGCTTTGGGATCAGGTAATGGAAGGTATCAAGCAGGAAAACAGCACTCACGCTCCTGTTGATTTCGATACTTCTCTTATCTCTACCATCACTGCTCACGACGCAGGTTACATCAACAAAGATCTAGAGACTATCGTTGGTCTTCAGACTGAAGCTCCGCTTAAGCGTGCAATCATGCCTAACGGCGGCGTGCGCATGATCGAAGGTTCTTGTAAAGCTTACGGCCGTACTCTAGACCCACAGGTTTCTAAGATCTACTCTGAGTACCGTAAAACGCACAACCAAGGCGTTTTCGACGTTTACTCTCCAGACATCCTTAAGTGTCGTAAATCTGGTGTTCTAACTGGCCTTCCAGATGCATACGGCCGTGGTCGTATCATCGGTGACTACCGTCGTGTTGCACTGTACGGTATCGACTTCCTAATGAAGGAAAAAGTTGCTCAGTTCCACTCTACTCAAGCTAAGCTAGAGTCTGGCGAAGATCTTCAGATGACTATGCAGCTTCGTGAAGAGCTTCAAGAGCAGCACCGTGCACTAGGTCAGATGAAAGAAATGGCAGCTAAATACGGCTTCGACATTTCTAATCCTGCAACTGACGCGAAAGAAGCTATCCAGTGGCTATACTTCGGCTACCTAGCAGCGGTTAAATCTCAGAACGGCGCGGCAATGTCTCTAGGCCGTACGTCTACTTTCCTAGATATCTACGTTGAGCGTGATATCGCGGCTGGTAAGATCACTGAGGTTGAAGCTCAGGAAATGATCGACCACTTCGTAATGAAACTACGTATGGTTCGTTTCCTACGTACTCCTGAGTACGATGAGCTATTCTCTGGCGACCCAATCTGGGCAACAGAATCTATGGGTGGTATGGGTGTTGACGGCCGTACGCTAGTAACGCGTACTAACTTCCGTTTCCTAAACACGCTATACACTATGGGTCCTTCTCCAGAGCCGAACATCACTGTTCTATGGTCTGAGCAGCTACCTGACGGCTTCAAGCGTTTCTGTGCGAAAGTATCTATCGATACTTCTTCTATCCAGTACGAAAACGACGACCTAATGCGTCCTGACTTCAACAACGATGACTACGCTATCGCTTGTTGTGTATCGCCAATGGTTATCGGTAAGCACATGCAGTTCTTCGGTGCTCGTGCAAACCTTGCTAAGACGCTTCTATACGTTATCAACGGCGGTGTGGATGAGAAACTTAAGCTACAGGTTGGTCCTAAGACTGAGCCAATGATGGACGAAGTGCTAGACTTCGACAAAGTTTACGCTGGCCTAGACAGCTTCATGGACTGGCTAGCTAAGCAGTACGTGACTGCACTAAACGCAATCCACTACTCTCACGACAAGTACAGCTACGAAGCAGCGCTTATGGCTCTACATGACCGTGATGTTCGCCGTACTATGGCTTGTGGTATCGCTGGTCTTTCTGTTGCTGCTGACTCACTAGCTGCTATCAAGTACGCTAAAGTTAAGCCAGTACGTGACGAAGACAACATCGCAATCGACTTCGAAATCGAAGGCGACTATCCGAAGTTCGGTAACAACGACGCTCGCGTTGATGACATCGCTTGTGAGCTTGTTACTAGCTTCATGAACAAGATCCGTAAGCTTAAGACTTACCGTGATGCGGTTCCTACTCAGTCTATCCTTACTATCACTTCAAACGTGGTATACGGTAAGAAGACTGGTAACACGCCTGACGGTCGTCAAGCAGGTGCTCCATTCGCACCAGGTGCTAACCCAATGCACGGCCGTGACGAGAAAGGTGCGGTAGCGTCTCTAACTTCAGTAGGTAAACTACCATTTGCTGATGCGAAAGACGGTATCTCTTACACCTTCTCTATCGTACCTAACGCACTAGGTAAAGAGCAGGATACTCAGCGTTCTAACCTTGCAGGCCTAATGGATGGTTACTTCCACCACGAAGCTGGCATCGAAGGTGGTCAGCACCTGAACGTTAACGTTCTTAACCGTGAAACTCTAGAAGACGCAGTTAAGCACCCAGAGAAGTACCCTCAGCTAACTATCCGTGTATCTGGTTACGCTGTACGCTTTAACTCTCTAACTGCTGAACAGCAGAAAGACGTTATCGCTCGTACTTTCACTGAGTCTCTATAATTTAGAGTCTTAGTTAGCCATTGCCGTCATAGGCAATGAGAAGAAAAGCCGGCCTTTGTAGGTCGGCTTTTTTATTGCCGCGTTCCGCTATATTTTCTCCCCCAGCAAAGGCATCTCCGCAGCCGCTCAGTCATACAACCAGTAGTATCCTTACGATTTAGATGCTTTTTTAACTACTTTGCCCGTCCATTTTGTAATAAAATAACAAGCAAAACACGCCCCCAAGCGGAGAAGCAAAGTAATGTCACTAAAAGGTCGAATCCACTCTTTTGAGTCCTGTGGTACTGTCGACGGTCCCGGTATTCGTTTCATCGTCTTCATGCAAGGCTGCCTCATGCGCTGCCAGTATTGCCACAACCGAGATACTTGGGATCTACATGGCGGCAAGGAAATCACCGTTGAAGAGCTGATTAATGAAGCCAAATCCTACCGTTTCTTCATGAACTCTTCTGGTGGCGGTGTCACCGCATCAGGCGGCGAAGCCATGATGCAGCCAGAGTTTGTCCGTGACTTCTTCCGTGCCGCTCAAGCGGAAGGGATCCATACTTGCCTTGATACCAACGGCTATATCCGCAAACACACTGATGTGGTTGATGAGGTGCTGGATGCTGCCGACTTGGTCATGCTCGATCTGAAACAACTTGATGACAGTATCCACCAAAACCTGGTCGGTGTGCCGAACAAGCGCGTGCTGGACTTTGCTCGCTACCTGCATCAGCGCGGCCAGAAAACCTGGATCCGCTATGTGGTGGTTCCTGGCTTTACCGATGACGAGCGTTCTGCCCACCTACTGGGTGACTTTATCAAAGACATGGACAACATCGAGAAAGTCGAGCTGCTGCCGTACCACCAGCTGGGCGAGCACAAATGGGAAGCGATGGGCTTTGATTACCCACTGACAGGTGTCAAACCACCATCGAAGGAAGTGATGGAAAAAGTCAAAGAAATCATCAGCAGCTATACCCAGGCGAAAGTGATTTATTAATATCAGCTTTTGTCATAGATACTATAAAGGAGAGCCGAAGCTCTCCTTTTGTGTATTTAAGCAACAAAACTCATATTCCAGGCACTTGACAGTGAAAACGCAGTAACAATCCTGTGTGCCCCTCACGCTAACCGCGAAGCCGGCATTGCCGCCCCTTATTAATCTATTAGTTAATTAGATGCATATCATCAGGAAAATTGAAACTAATGGCATATGGCTTAACAAGCCTGCTCTGCCATACGATGCTTCCTAACTAGAAAGACGGAATCGCTGCCTCATGAAGATCTGAGTTTGTGGTTCTTCATCATTCGGTGCCCTTCACGCTTGATACACTCCAACAGCGGGTGATCCCCCATTTCCTTACGCCAAATAAACGAAATGGCCCGATCCATTTTTAATTCAGGCACATTCAATGCCGCCAATTCGCCACGCTCAATATGTGGGGCCACATCCAAATACGGCAAGCACGTAAGGTAATTGCCATTCGCCACCATGGTTCGGATCACCGGCACATGGGAATACTCTCGCCACACATCCAAATCGGGGATCAACGGTACCATCGCGCTTTCGAAAATCGCCCGCGTCCCCGCTCCGCCCTCACGCAGTACCCACTGCGCCTGCTCCAACTGTGCCAGGCTGACTCGGGAATTCTTGGCAAAAGGGTGATGGGACGAACTGACAACAACCAAGTGATCCCGGCACCACTCTTCCTGATGAGTACGATTATCATCACAACGGCCTTCGATAATGCCGATGTCATACTTGTAGTTCAGTACCCCCTCGATAACCCCCTGGCTACTTTTTACTTCCAATCCGGTTCTAACTTCAGGAAAGTCTGTATCAAGAATACTGATAAGCTCCGGCACCAAATGTTCAGCCGGTGTTTGGCTCGCACCAATTGTGATACTGCCGCTAAAAAGGTGCTGATCGTAAAAACCCGCCTCGATCTGCTCGGCATCTTGCAACAAGCGCCGGGCTTTCGGGCGCAACCAGTTGCCCCAGTGGCTCAAGCGCATGTCTTTACCCTGGCGTACGAAGAGATCTCGACCTAGCAGTTTCTCTAATTGGCTGAGAGACATACTTGCAGCAGACTGGGTGACCCCCAACCTTTCCGCCGCTTGGCTAACACTGCCCAACTCAGCAACCGCATCAAACACTGATAACTGTTTCAACGAATAACGCACTTTTACTCCTAGATATACAACAGGGGCTTAACACCGATAGATAGGACTTATACCAAGTCACTTTGGTATTTTTGCCAATCAATAAATCTGATTAATGGATAAACTCAAGCAATATTGTATCAAGTTTTAACAGCCGGGTAATGTAAACCGTATGCACATTAACGTCTATATCTTGCTCTGCTATTGAAAAACTGTAAGTAAATACCTAGCAATATGACATCTTTAATATCCCGTTACTTCAAGGATAATATTCTAGTTAAGTTTTAATTATTTAACAGTCAAGGTATAATCAATAATATTGATACACCATACTGCCAAATACGATATTCGATACCAGTTCAATGCTGGCGAAAAAATCAGCAATCTCACTTAATTCGCCCTCATATAACCTAAATTGATTCAGTTTTTTGAGGACACTTCCTGAAATACTTTTAAACAAAGTATCAGATAAACTGAATGACAACCTAAATAAAATCAATTTTACTAATGACCCGGTGCTGAGTAACATTTCCGTCAACAGCTTAAGGGGCCATTTTCCATGGTTCTTGGCGAGTTACTGCAACAGTGTTGATTTTGATTTAAGGAGATTGTTATGAGCGCATTACTTACAGTGAGAGACATTGTAAATACGCAAGCCCCAACCTTGGGTATAGAAACCAGTTTGCCTTCGGCTATCGATGTATTGTCAAAAAACCACATCAACGGTGCGCCGGTTTGTGATGCCAGCGGCCAGCTAGTCGGCTTTTTATCTGCTCATGACATCATGGTGGAAATGTGGTGCCAAGACTACCTGCCAGATGACGACGTCACAGTAGGCAACCTAATGAAAACCGATTTGGTCACTATGGATATTGAAGATCGCCTGACCGATGCTCTTGAGTATCTGGCTCTGGACAAAGATCAGCTATACCCGACAACGGCGATGGGCTATGCAACGCAAATGACAACCTTGTCGCTCGAAGAGCGTGCCAAATCAATCAAGGTTAACAAGCCACAAATTCTACCGATATTGGATAACGGTAAATATGTAGGAGTCGTATCCCGCCAAGAAGTGTTGAAAGCCCTTCGCGCCCTCTTCAATGATGCGGCGACACCAACGCCAGTTGCAAAAAATGTTGCCCCACAGGTTGTTACCTAATCAGTAACGGACAAGTCACTCGCCCACAGCCAGCTTAAACCCAGCATTGGAACGTCATGTGCCAAGGCATGAGGTGCACCTGTGAGCAGTTCGAAAGAGTTTTTGGAGTTATAATGGAACAAGTTTCCCATCTTTATGCTTTTAACCATTTTGTTATTGCAATAGCCGCCTTAACAATAATGGTATTGGTTGCCCGTACCCTGGTCGCAGGGACGAAGTATTCATCACTATTGGTTATCGTTGTATTTGGCCTCGCGTTAGGCTCACTATTGGTACACAGCGACATGGCAACGCCGGGGCTGGAACAGTTCCCTGTTGTGGCCCTGATTGGCCAGACAACCGTGATTGCATTGATCGCCTCCTTCTTCGTTGGTGGACAGGAAATCCGCCGCCTGCTGTCGAAGAAAGACTTTGATGAAGAATGTGATTTCTTCTCCCCGTCTTCGCAGGAAGTGGTGTTGGGCACCAGCAGCACGCAGCTGACTTATATTATCCGTGCCTTCCTACTGCTGATTGGTATCCAGACGGCTGATGTGCTGATTTCTGACCGTACCACAGACTTCGCTCTGGGTGACTCTTTCCTTCTGCTCTCCTACATCTGCTTGGCACTGGCGTTCATCCTTGTTGACCGCAAAGCCGTGATCTCGAACAAAGGCCAGTACATCCGCAAGGGCCTGTTCGAAGTGGTGGCGATTATCGTGGTGTTAAATACCTCGCTATGGCTGTCAAATGTTGTATCGTCGGTCATCGGCCTACCGCAAATCTTCTTTGCGATGATCCTGTCTTCTGGGCTGGGCGCAGTATTACCGAAATGGAAGCATGGCCCAACAATGAATGCACTGCTATTTGCCGGTATCCCTCTAGTACTGGCCGGTAGCTTCCTGGTTGGCGGCTCTCATATGGTTGAAGCCTTTGGCATCCCAGGCCTGCAAAGTGTTATCGTTTATGGCTTCTCTGGCCAGATCTTCTGGATGTTTGGCGGCCTGGCCCTGTTGATCTTCGTCGGTAAATCCAACCATATCCGTAACCTGGCACCGGGTCTGGCAGGTGGTCTGTCTCACTCGGGTCTAACTGGAGCCTGTACGGCTGGCGACTTCGGCCGAACAGCGGCTTCCCGGGCACCGATTATGATTAACATCCCGTTTGCCGGCCATATCTTCGTCTTCACAATTCTGGCTGCCAGTGCCGAGCGTGGCTCACTCATGGTCGGTTGGACACTGCCGCTCCTGCTTGCAGGTACCACCTTCGTCTTCCTTGCCTTGAAGAGCCTACGCGCAGCTAACGGCTGTGAGAAGACTGAAGTCAAAGGCTTGATGCTATTCTCGCTTGGCTGGCAGATCATGGCGGTATTCGGCAGCTTTACGCTGCTGAGCGTTGCCGGTATGTCACTTGAGCATGCATCAATGTCTGCGGCTTCTGGCCTGTCCCACTTCGGCCTGTTCGCCGCGGTACAAGAAGGTATGTTCGGCTCGGCGGCAGCAAGCCTGATCACCTTTACTTTTGCCATGACCTTCCTGGTGCACCCGTTTGTTTTCGCAATGTTCGGCAAGGCTGCTGAAAGCAATGGCAAAATGGCTGAAAAAGCCGTTACCGCACTGGCGAGTGCGGGCCTGATCGGTGTTGTATCTTCAACCCTGATGATTTAATAACGGTTAAAAGATATAAGCCTACGGCTTTGAGTAACAAACTCGTTTCGAATGGCTTAAATCGCTAAACAGGGGGCTGATAATGTATCAGCCCCCTTCGCTAACCACTCACCCCACTCGACCCACCCATACCAATAAACAATCACCTCGCTGATATCGCTCCACAAGCACTGATTAATGCAATTAGTCATTCCCTCTCGTACCGAATATAAAAAAAACCTGCCCATAGTTAATGGACAGGTTTTTAGCCGTCACCTAGCACGCTGACGTTGGAACTTGGTTAGCCGACAGGTTGGTTATCGTAAGCTGCCTGTTTAGCAGCTTCCATTGGCGATTCACCATTGTCGCGGCCAAATAGCATTTGCAGTTGCTCTTCGGTATCAGACGTTAACACCAAAATCTCAATCCGACGATTCAAATGGGAATAGGGTGCATCTTCATCGAGCAGCATGGTATCGGACATGGCCGTTACCTGGGCCACACGCTTGCTTGGCATTCCCCCGAACTCCAGCACTTCCCTGGCCCGCTGGGCGCGCTGGCCTGACAGAACCCAGTTATTGCCCGATGAATGGCGGCTAAAGCCACTGGCATCAGCATGACCGGAAATCATGATCGGGTTTTCAATCGTGGCAAACGTCGGAGCGATGGCCAACAGCAAATCTTCGAAAAACGGGGTGAGCTCTGCGCCCCCCAGTTTGAACATCGGCTTCTGATTATCGTCGTTAACCAATACCCGAAGGCCCTGAGGGACAACTTCAACCGTTAACTGGTTACCGGCAGAGAGGAATTCACTGACATCTTTGAGATACTGCCCCAGCACCACCATCTGCTCATGGGTTTCATAACGCCCCGGAACCAACGACGGCCCCTCTTCTCCTAATCCGCCAAAATTGTTGCCATCGCCATCGACCACATTGATGGTCAGCGAGTTGCCCAGGTTACGCGGGTTACTCGGCTGCTGGCTCTGCAGACCGGGCAACGCCCGGCCTCCGAAGTCAACCAAGAACGGGCTGTTTTCCTCGAACATTTCATCATATGGCAGCAGCTGCTGCTGGCCGCTGAGACGGCCAACGATCCGCTGTTTTTCATCCTCCGTGGTCACCTGCAGCACCCACATCACCATGAAAAAAGCCATCATTGCCAATGTAAAATCGGCAAAGGCCACTTTCCATGCCCCACCATGGCGCGCCTCCTTGTCGCGGCCGCGGCGCTTTTTGATGATGACCGTATCAGCAGTATTGCTCTTTATCATTGGAACACCTGCTGCGTTACCCAGCCTTCCATTTCAGCAAAGGTTGGTTTGACATCGAGCAGGATCAATTTACGGCCGGCATCAGCCGCAACCAACGCCGGCTTGCCCGCGGTATAGCTCACCATCATGGCTTTGACACACTCGAATGCCGACAGCTCACGCTTGACCTGGTTACCCATTGCCGAGCTCAGTGGGTCAAAGACACAGTAACAGAAGAAGATACCAAGGAAGGTACCGACCAAGGCATGGGCCACACTGATCCCGATCTGCGCCATGTCACCGTCAATATTGGTCATGGTGATCACAATCCCCATCACCGCGGCCAAGATACCGAAGCCCGGCATCGCCTCGGCAATACGGTGCATGGAATGAGACGGCTCCATCAGATCAGCCTCTATGGACTCGAGCTCAAGCTCCAGCATGCCCTCCAGTTCATGGGCCGTGATTTTACCCATCGCCATCAAGCGGAAGTTATCGGTGATAAAGGTCACCAGCTTCGGATACTCCAGCACTTCCGGGTAGCTTAGAAACAGGCTGCTCTGGTGCGGCTCTTCAATATGCTCATCAAGCACCCGCATACCGTTTTGGCGGACCTGCTCAAGCAAGTGGTACATCAGCGACAGCAATTCACGGTAGAGCTTGCGCTCATCACGTTTGGCCACCACCCCTCGGGCCTGGTGCCACATATCAACAATCACATGGTGAGGGTTACCAATCGCCAGCGCACCGGCACCCGCCCCCAGGATAATCATCAGCTCAGCCGGCTGCCACATGGTGCCGAGATACCCGCCAGCCAGCACAAAGCCGCCGAACACACAGACGATAATGATTAAGACACCGATAATTTTTTGCATAACCTTTCTCCTACAACAAGCTCTTAATCATGGCGTTCATTTGTTTGATTGCCTGCTTATGAAGCTGGCAGATCCTCGCTTCGCTCAGGCCGACCACAATGGCGATCTCCTTTAGACTGAGCTCTTTCTGGTAGTAAAAATCCAAGATAAGCTGTTCGCGCTTTGGTAGCTGGGACAGCACATGCTTGAGCAAATCATCATTGATCAAATGCTGAAGGTTGCTGTCATTCTCGCCAAAATCGACGCTGGCACTGTCCGACTCAAACAGCTGCTCCAAGCTATATAGCTCTTCCGCCTGAGCGGCGTATAGCAAGCGGTGGCATTCATCCAGGCTGATCTTCAATGTCTCGGCCAACTCATGCTCGCTAGGCTGACGCTTGAGCTGTTTGGTTAGCAGCTTGGTCACCTTATTCAGCTCATGCACCTGCTGGCGTAATTGGCGCGGACGCCAGTCTCGACGGCGGAGCTCGTCTAAAATCGCGCCCCGAACCCGGCGGGCGGCAAAATAGCGGAAGTTGTCATCCATCTCGCCATACCGACGCACGGCCTCTAGCAACCCGAGCAAGCCGATTTGCTCCATATCATCAATTCCCATACACCCCGAGGCATGGTGATGAAGCTGCTGGACAATACGCTTTACCAACCCCAAGTGCTGGCGCAAGATCTGCTCTTCATTGTTTTGCGAAGGCTGTGTTTGCCACTGGGCATACTCATCCTCGAAAGGTAACTGCTGTGCTTCTAACATGATTCCGTTCCTTTATTGCAGCACGACCTTGGTAAACAGCACTTCTTCAATCTGATAGGCGTATCCATTTATGGCCATCGCCTGGCGAAGCTTTCCTAACACCTGTTTTTGCAGGCGGTCAATGTCATCCATCTGGCGCAGCTCTTCAAAAGTGCTTTGACTAAACATTTTGAGCAGCACATTGCGAGCCAGCGGCTTGTACTCAATCAGCTGATCATGGGCTTTGGAGGAGTTGGTCTTCAGCGCCAGCTCAAGCATCAGATAATGGGTGCGCTCCTCGCCATCAATAGTGATCACAAACTTGTCCAAGTTCATAAAATGGGCACGAGCTTGTTCGTTGCTACGGGTAAAAACACTGAACTCGGCAGATTGGTCGTTGACGATGAATGCGTAAGTTGCAATTGATGAGAGAGCAATAAGCACCGAAGCGGCAAGTGCTGCTAAAATCACTTTCGCGCTCATTACGTTTGTTCTAGCCATTATTATTTATTCCTTACACCATACGAGTGAGACGGTATTGGTCCGCCTTTGAAAAGAGATCTTGCGACGCATGCCAATCGGACTCGTCGATCACAGGCTGCATGGCCAGTGACATATCCGCTGCCTGTTCAGACGCTTGCTGCTCAGAGTGGTCACTCACATCGACATCGACCATGGCACCTGCAAGCTGCTTGCCTTCAAGCTCCGCGCGCAAACGCTCGGCCCCCTGCTGGGCAGCTTCACGCAAGGCCGGATCGGCGGCAGCGATATGAACTTGGATCTTGTTGTTTTCCATTTTGACCGACAGCTCCAGGCTGCCAAGATGCGGCGGGTCGAGACGGATACGGGCATGCTGGACATCTTGGTTAAGGTGCATCTGCACCCGCTCTTTGAGGACCGAGACCAGTTGCTGGCCCCATTGCTGCTGGTTTTCCGCCATTTTGACAGGAGCCCATTCCGCCCGGGACGGCGAATGGGTTAGCGTTGGCTCTGAGGCCGAGGCTCCGTGGGTCGCCTCTTGCAGCGATAGGGTGGTAAAGCCATTGGCCTGAGTCAGCTGCTGCAACAGCACAGGGTTGGTCATTTCCTGCCTGACCGGTGTCATCGCATTGGAAATCACCCGCTCGATCGCCTGCTCAAACGACAGCGACTCACCCTGGGCCGTGCCATTTGCGGCCAGATAATGCGGGATGGCCGGCTGTGCCTGACCCAGCTGTACCGATGCACTGTGCATACCGTCGGCGCGGCGCATCATGCCAAGCAACTGCTCGCGGACATCACTGCTCAGCGCATTGGTGATGTTGAACAGGCGGAACTGGCCTTCCGGCGGCAGCTGTTCGATGAACGGGTGGGCGCTGCTGAACACCCACTCCTCGCCCTCGGCCAGCCCCTTGAGCTGATCATAGAGATCAAACCAGTAGCGATTGGCCTCTTCGGCCATGGTGCTTTCAGCCCCTTGCTCGGCCCCTAGCCCCAGCAACACGGCAAAGCTGTCTAACCAATCGCCGCTGGCCCCGTTTTGCGCCGGGGCCGGCAAGGCAGAGGCGGCACTGGCGCGGCCTTGGGGCATTGATGGCGGTATCGAGAGTTGGCTCATCGGATAAAACCTCCGGCCATCTCGACCTGCTGGTACTCAGAGACACCTTCTCGCTGGCTCTGGAACTTGGCCAGCATCTGGCCGAGGTGGGCTTTTTCTATCTCGCAGGCCGACATGGCCGCCAGATGCACTTTCTTGAGCTGTAGAATATCGCGGCGAAGCGATTCGGCTAGGGCCGGCTGCTGCTTGAGCTCAGCCAGCATGCTGTAGATCTCCTTGTCTATCTTGCGGACCGTCTGCCACTCCTTGCGCTTGTAGCTTTGGTTGAGCTGGACGGTAAGCTGGCGAACCTGGGTGTTGTTAAGCATCATGGGCCACTCCAAAGTTATGCCAACCTTGTTGGATATTGCCCATCACGGTGCGTACCTCTCCCAGCTTTCCGGCATCGTTATGGACACTGGCTTCGAACAAGCGCATGCTGCAAAAGTCATACAGCTGGTTCATCTGCTGGGCAAGCTCCCCGCCTTGGCGCATATCGAGCGCGCTGTTAAGGCCACCGATGATATCGATGCACTTACCAATGGCTTCACCTCTTTCCTTCAATCGGTTGGCCGCCATATGGCCCTCTGCACGAGTCAGGTTGTCCATAAAGCCGTCGATCAGCATCAGCACCAGCTGGTAAGGGCTGGCCGCAGCCGCTTGCGCTTCCACTTCGACCTGCTGGTACGCATCGAAGCCAGAATCATCCATTAACATTATCTATTCCTCTAAAACATAAACATGGAGCCAGTCGACTGCATCTGCGACATGGTCTGCTGCATCGCGGTATATTGGCGCAAGTAGCGGTTGTAGGTCTTTTCCATCCGGTGATCGAGTCGCTCTTTTTTCTCGTCAACCCGGTCGATATTGCCCTGCAGGGTATCCTGGCGGCTTTTCAGCAGGTTGCTGCCCGAATTGGATGAGCCGGTATAGGGTTCAATCGCGGTTTCCAATGCCGTCAGCACCCCGTTGTCCCCCAAGAAAATGGCATCGATTTTTTCCGGTGTCTCTTTCAATGCTTTTTCAAAACGGGCACTGTCGATTTTCAGTGTGCCGTCACGGTTAGCCTCGATCCCGATACTGTACAAGGTGCCTTCATCGAACTGGCCTCGGGTCACGCTGTTGAGCATGTTTTTAAGGCCACGGGCGGTAGAGTCACTGGCTAGCGCGCCGGCCTCGGTGATCTTGACGCTACTGTCATCTTTGTCGTCATCGTCATCATCACCGCTCTTGTCATCCTCATCCTGCTCAAGCTTGTAATCACTCATGGTGTGCTTGAGGATGGTATTGACTAAGTCGTTATAGGCATCGACGAACTCCTGCACCGCTTCTTTCGAGGCCGATTCATCGCTGCCAATGACCAGGGTCAATGGCTTATCGCCCGGTTCATGGGCCTTGGTGAGCTCCAGCGTCACACCATAGATAGCGTCATCAATGGTGTTGTTGCTGCTGCGAATTTCCAGTCCATCTTCACCGCCGAGCATGACAATGGCATCCTGGGCGGTGCTCAGCACCTGCGGCGGCTTAAAATAATCGGTCACAGCTTGATCCGCCGTGACGCTGAATGCATGCTCTTCGCCGGTTTCGCTGCTGCTCAGTACCAAACTGACCTCATCGCCGGAGCGTACTACCGAGGCGGAAACACCCTCGTCAAACTCATTGATGTAATCAGCCAGGTCATGGAGGTCCTTGTCGCCATCGGCATTGAAGGTCGCAAAATCAACCTCGATAGGCTCGCTCCCCGGCACCTCAATGGTGATCACACCGTCGGTTGGCAGTTCGTCCCCTTTCAGGGTAAACGCTTCCTGTTGCGCCGTAGCCAACTGCTTGACGAACAGGTCATAGCTGCCATGGCGGGCAAAGTTACTGGCCGAGGCATTGATGTAACCGTCTTCACTGGTGGTTGCGCTGTTTTTGACAAAGCTGCTGTCGGCCTTGTTCATTCGATCCAGCGCCGATGAAAAGCTGCTGAATGCAGAATCAATATCTTTCCAGGCATCTAATTGCGCCTGGTACATTTTTTGTTGGTTCGCATATTGGATATCAAATGGCTGGCGTTGCATCATCACCATTTGCATTGCCATTGAAGCGGGATCCATCATCGACATTATTGTTCTCCTCAACTCACCAGTTATCAGCAAAAACTATTCCAACTTTTAATTAAGTAATATTCTGCTAATTCGTGTCGATAAAATTATTAATTTGCTGGCTAAATAGCCAACAGCGATCGGTTAAATGCTCTTGCGGTATTTAGGGCGGAATTTTTACTTCCGCCAGCGGAAGTATTTTATTTCCAAAGCTTCCGCCCCTATTGAAAAACGGGCTATATAATTGTATTAAGCGACAAATATTGGTTTTTCTTAATTGGCTATTGGCTATTGGCTATTGGCTATTGGCTATTGGCTATTGGCTATTGGCTATTGGCTATTGGCTATTGGCTATTTAATAAACGGGAAAGTAAATATAAACACCAATAACCTAAATCCTACGCAAAAATAAAAAAAGCCGCAGCTAATGCTGCGGCTTTCACTATTATGTGGAGTGGTTTGATTGCAGTATGAATTCTGAAAAGAATTAACCTACTAGGCTCATTACCATGCCAGACATGCCGTTCGCCTGAGATAGCATAGACATGCTCATCTGCGTCAGCATCTGGTTCTTCATCATGTTTGAAGACTCAACCGCGTAGTCAGTATCCATGATGCGGCCTTTCGACATTTCTGTGTTTTCCGCCATGTTGCCAAGGTTCACAATTGTGTGCTCTAGACGGTTGATGTTGGCACCTAGCTCTGAGCGAACAGCACCGACCGCTGAAAGTAGTGTATCTGCAGCATTCATCGCAGCATCTGCATCACCGTTTGTAGAGTCAAGACCGCCCATACCAGCAATCGCATTATCGATGTCACCCAATGCACCGCCGATGCTCACGGTAAGTTTTTCGTCAGTTGTTGCACCAATCTGGAAAGATACATCACCACGGAACAAACCGTCTGTCTGTTCAAACAGCTTGTTACCTGCGCCAAACTCAGTGTTGTCGATAATGCTCTGTAGCTCACTGGCTAGCTGCTGGTATTCGGCATCCATTGCATCTAGCTCATCAGCACCGTTAGTACCGTTAGCAGCCTGAGTCGCCAGGTCCTTCATACGGTGAGTGATGTTGGTAATCTCGTCGAAGGCACCTTCTGCAGTTTGCATCATAGAGATAGCATCTTGCGAGTTGCGCTGAGCTACACCTAGGCCGTTAACCTGAGACTGTAGGCGAGTGGCAATCTGTAGACCCGCTGCATCGTCAGCCGCTGAGTTAATGCGGAAACCGGTTGAGATACGCTGCATCGCGTTATCCATTGCACCAGATGTTTTGTTCAGGTTGTTCTGAGTAATTAGAGATGTGTAATTAGTATGAATCGATAGCATGGTATTGCCCTCTGTGGATTATTCTGTATTAGTGTCTACACCTCTATAAAACGACACCTAAACCTGCTCCTTAAACTGGCAATTGATAATTTTTTAGTGTTTTTTCACCAACGACGAAAATTAATTTTTCTTAAATTTAAAAGAAAGAAAATAGGCAATAGGCAATAGGCAATAGGCAATAGGCAATAGGCAATAGGCAGGATTAAACCTAAGAAAGGAAAAAAGTCTTTGCTGGCAAGATAAGTCTTAAAACAACCAGTAGCACAGGGAGAAAACGATAACCGTGATAATCAGACCGGTGCGCAACCATATCTTGAGCGAGAGCGCCGTATCCACGCCAGCCCCTGCGTTAGCACTATTGTCATACGGTAACCACAGTAGCTGCAGCGGTTCATGGTGCAAAAAGCCCTTGGCGACCAGGCGCCAGCCTTGGTCAACGGTAGGCAGCAGGGCTAACGATAGTCCCGCGGGCAAGGTGGAGCTAAGCTGTTGCACCTCCCCTTGGCTAACCTGCCAACGGAGGATCTGGGGCAGGCCTTCAACCTGGACACGTACTTGCAGCTCCCCTTCCCCGCCGGTCAGACGGAAGCTGGACGATTGCAAGGGAGGCGCACTATATGCCGCAGTGTGGCTCAACACCATCGCGGATGAACTGGCCAACATACGGACTACTTGCCACTGGGCTTGTGGCAAAATCTGGAGGGGCGATGCGGAGCTCGAAGGCTGCTGGCTGGCACCTTGCTTGGCGCCCTGCGGCAGTGGCGGGGTAAATTGATCGGCTTTGAGCTGCTGGGGCTCAATACGCAGTAATTTGTTAATTGCCGCAGAGATCGGTGACAGCATGCTCATTCCTTTCGTTGCCCAGTGATAACTGAATCTGCGAGTGCGGGCTCAGCTTTTACTGACTGAGCCTTTACCCGCTAACCCTTTACCTGCCAAGCCTTTACTGGCTCAGCAAGGATACCACGGTTTGGCGGTGGACGTTGGCCTGGGCCTTGAGGTTTTGGAAGGCCGAGCTGAAACTGTCGCCTTTTGGCAATATCCGCGACAAGTCGGTCTCAATACTGCCCAGCACCTGCTCATTCAAATAGTGGTTACGCTGGTTGATGGTATCAATCCGCTGCATCACATCTTGGTTATGTACTTTGAGCTCTTGGATACTGGCCTTGATCTGTTTCATCATCTGCTGGCTTTTCACCAGTGTCTGGCGCAGCTGCTCTTTGTCTGTTTGCCAGGTCAGCGGCTCGAACCGGCTCTCCGTGGTCTCAAGCTTGACCCGGTTTGGCTGCCCGGCCGGAAAACGATCCCCCTGACCGACGACCCGCATTTTTTGTGACAGGTGTTGCCAGTCGGCTTCATTGGCCGAGAACACCAGTTGGCGTTGCTTGTTGAGCGCAACCCCGATGCCGTGCTCATTGAGCGCCTGGCGAAACTGCACCGCCTGCTGCTCCGGAGTGGTATTGGCACCGAGCTTGACCGGCACGGCATTGGCGCCGCCCTTGGCAAGATTGAAGATCAGGGTTTCGTCACGAGGGCTGCTGCGCTTGGTGTCCAGCCCGCGGATTTGAAATGCGGTACGCGGCTCACCATGGAAAACCGGTTTGAGCTGGCGGCTTAGCACCGGCTGCTCTTTATAGCTGGCCTGCTGCAAGCGTTGCTCCATCCGGCTAGCCAATTGCTCAATCTCACCGGCGATTTTTGGTGAAGCGCTACCAGCACGCATGGCAAACTCGACCCGCTTGCTGAGCTGGGCAAGGTTCTTGCCAATATCGTTAAGGCTGGTCTCCGCCACCCGGGAAGCCGCCACCTTGTGCTGAGCTCGCTGGATCAAGCTGTGCTGGCGGGTATGCTCGGGGGTGAGGGTTTGCGACAGGCGCAATGGGTCCGGCTGCTTATTATCAGGTAGTGCAGCTGTTTTTTGGGCAGGTCTGGCAATTACCTGCTGCTGGTGACTGGCACCCGCCGCTGCCGAACGAAAATCATTTACCTGAGAAACCATATGCTTTCCATCAATCAAAAAACACCCTGCCGGGCTCACCGGCAGAGTAACTATTACATAATACTAAACAGTGACAGGCTGGCGGTCTTGACATAGGTCGCCTGGGTGGCCTGCAGTGCCAACAGATAATTGTTGTACTGCACCATGGCATCGGCGTAATCAAGATCTTCCAGCTGGCCAATCAAGTCATTGTTGAACAGCTCGACCTCGCTGTGGCCATCTTGCATGGTCGTCAAGGAGTTCTGCCGGCTACCGAGGCTGGTCACAGTACCGGACACTGACATCAAGGTCTCGTCCAGCACGTCGACACTACGTTCAATAATATCGCTTGCCGCCAAGTCATAGCCAGGGTCACGCAGCGCGACCACTAACTCATCCAGCTGGTTGAAGATATCCGTGCCGCCCGAGAAAAACATATCCTCGGCATTGACGTTGAGCTGAATCGTCACCCCATCGCCCACTACCACCTCGCGCACACCGGTATCACCTTGGTAAATCCAGTTACCGTCATCATCTTTGACCAGTGGCTGGGTATTGACCTCATTGCCCGAGAAAATGTACTTGCCGTTTTCATCCTTGGCATTGACCAGGCTCACCAAACTGTCTTGCAAGTGCTCAAGCTCATTGGCCATGGCTGCCCGCTCATCCGGGCCATTGGTATCGTTACCGGCCCACAACATCAAATCGCGCATCTGGTGCAGGACATCCACCGCACTGCTCAGGTAGGTTTCCTGCTTCTTGAGCGCCACGTCGGCCTGCTCGATATTGCCCAGGTACTGGCCAATCGACGCCTGCTCACGTTTGAGGCTCATCACCCGTGTCGAGGCCATCGGATCATCAGAAGGAACCAGCAGACGCTTGCCGGTTGCCATCTGCTGCATGATCTTGTTTATGCCCAAAGAGTTCTGGCTGAGGCTGCCAGACATCATCTGGCTGTATTGATTGGTACTTACGCGCATTGCTAACTCCTTAGAACAACTGCATGATAGAGGCGAACACCTGGTTAGAGGCGTTAATCACTTGCAGGTTGGCCTGATAGGCTTGCTGGTACATCATCAAGCTCACGGCTTCCTCGTCGAGGTTAACCCCGCTGGTCGCCGACTTCTCAATCGTTGCCTGCAAGTAGATATTGCTGGCGGCATCGTGATCGGACTGCGCCTGACGGCTTTTCACCGCAATATCCCCCAGCAGGGAGTTGAACGCACTGCCCAAAGTCTGCGAGCCCAGGTGGCCAATCTCGAACTCCTGATCTTTAATCTCGATCAGCTTCATCAGGTTGTCGGTATTGCCCGGGGTCCCGTCGCCGGAAAGTGCCAGATCTTCCGGCTTGAAGTCCGGGTTGATTGACATGGTTGCAGCAGGGTTTTCCGGATCGAACACAAACAGTGGTTTACCCGGCTCGCCGTTGAGATCAAAACCCTGGGCCAACTGATCATTAAACGCCTGGGCAAACTCAGAAGCGATGTCATTGATCGCAGCCTGGGTCGGGATAAGAACATCCTTTTCGTATTCGGCCAGCGCCCCGAGCTTACCGCCGATATCATCATCAAGCGGGAAGTTCTGATCGTTGAACGACAGCGACAGCACATCGCCGCGCGGGTTGTTGGGATCCGACTCCAAGCTGAACTGGGCGACTTGGTTGCCCATCACCAGCGGCTGCCCGTTTGGCAGAGCAATGTTGAGCGTACCGTCACCGGCATCGGTAATACGGACGTCGACGATTTCCGACAGCTCGGCAATCAACACGTCCCGCTCGTCCTGCAGCGCCGAGGTGTTAGCACCTGTTGCCTCGCCCTTACGAATTTCTTCGTTGAGCTTGCTGATGTTGCCAAGCAAACTGTTGGCCTGAGATACCGCGCTGCTGCGCTGCTGCGACAAATCGTTGTACTGGCCATCGAGCGAACTATTGAGCTGGTTGAAGCGGTTGCTCAGGGCTTCCGCTTCACTGATGATCTGGGTGCGGTGGGCCGAACCATACGGTGACACGCTGGCACCATTGAGGGCCGAGAAAAAGCTGTCGAAGCCCTGGCTCAGATCCATCGAGTCCCCTGACAGCAGGGTTTCCAAGCGCTTTAACTGCTGGGCAGAGGTTGAGGTGGCCCCCAGCATCGAGCCGGCACGAAAGATCTGGTTGGTTTGGTACTGGTCGGTGACCCGGCGGATCGAGCTGACCGAGACACCGTTGCCGGCATCTTTCATACTCATGCTGGTCGAGCCCACCGCCGACAGGTGTACCTGCTGGCGGCTATAGCCCGGGGTGTTGATATTGGCAACATTCTGGGCGGTGACGTTCATGCCCACTTGGCTGGCCTGGATCCCAGACAAACCGATATTCATCAAACTCATACGTTGGAGTCCCCACGGTTAAAATGCAGCAAAGACTGGCTGAATGCGCTGCCCGCAACCGGAGCTTGCTCTGCCTTACTTGAAGTTAAAGCGACCTCATGCCCGGCTTCCTTAAACGCCGAATCCCCCCCCAGCTGACGGACAATCACTTCCGCCAGGCCGAGCTGGCTTTTCGACATTTCGATGGCCACCTGGCCATCGAAAAATTCCTGGTAGGTCTTGTGCTCACGGCTGCCGAACAAGGCATTGTCATCATCGCTATTGAGTGCTTCGCTCGCTTTGCGCATCTGTTTCAGGACCATCTGCAAAAACAGGGACTCAAACTGCTCAGCCACCGTTTGGATGGCCTGCTGCGGATCCTCACTCCCTTTCAACCCGGTCAACTGACGGCTGTCGAAGGTGGTGACCGTGCCCATATGGGAGTTCGCCGCAATTCGGCTGGTCGCCATGGGTTGAAGCGCCATGGTATTGACCGGTAAAACAGTTACTGTCATGGGTATCCTTAAATCACGACCAGTTCGGCATCCAATGCCCCAGAAGAATGCAGGGCCTGCAGAATAGCGATCAGGTCATCGGGAGAAGCCCCGAGGCTGTTGACGGCTGAAACAATCGTTTCCAGCTCAACCCCTTCCGGCCAGATGAACATCGGATTGCGCTCATGATTGATATCGATGTCACTCTCCGGGGTCACAACGGTGTTACCGCGGCCAAAGGCATTAGGCTGGCTAACGTTGAACGACTCGGCAATCGTCACCGTCAGATTGCCGTGACTTACCGCAGCCCGGCCAATCCGGACCCCATTGCCGACCACCACAGTTCCGCTGCGGCTGTTGAACACCACCCGCGCGCGCTGGCGACCAATATCGACCGTCATATCTTCAAGCATCGACATAAAGATCACCCGCTGTTCAAAATCCTGCGGCGCAAAGACCTCGACCCGAGCATTGCTGATCGCCACCGCCGTATCCGGGCCAAACACCTCGTCGATCTGGCGAGAAATATTACGGGCAGTGGTAAAATTCGGACGCAGCAGGTTCAGGGTGACTTTTGGCTGGGTGATGAAATCCGATGGGATTTCTTCCTCAATAATCGCACCACCTGGAATACGCCCGGTAGTAGGCACGTTAACGGTGATACTCGAACCCGAACGGCCCTCGGCCTTGACCCCGGCTACAACCAAGTTGCCCTGGGCCACCGCGTAGATCTGCCCGTCGATTGCCCGCAGCGGTGTCATCACCAAACTGCCGCCCCGCAGGCTCTTGGCATCACCGATCGACGATACGGTGACATCGATGGTTTGCCCCGGCCCTGCCAACGGAGGAATAGAGGCATGGACGCTCACCGCGGCCACATTACGCAGCTTAGGGTCGATATTGTCGGGAAGCTGCAAACCGAACTGGCGCAGCATATTGGTGACAGACTGGCTGGTAAACTTCACCTGGTTACGGTCACCAGTACCATCCAAACCTACCACCAGGCCGTAACCGATCAGCTGGTTTTCCCGCAGCCCCTGAATATCAACCAGGTCAATCAAGTGACGCTCGTTGACTTGCGCATGGGCAGCATCGACAAACAAGAAAGGCACGACCAGCATCGTCAGTAGTATGATAAGTTGCTTAAACATAATGCCTCGCTAGATTGGGAACAGCGGATTGACAAACAGCTTGGTCAACCAGCCCGCTTCGTTGGCATCTGCCAACACCCCGCTTTGGGAGTAAGTAATCCGCGCATCACCGATACGCTGGGAAGAAATCTGGTTGCCGTTGTCGATGTCATCGACCCGTACCAGGCCATCAAGGCGGATGAATTCATCTCCCTGATTAAGGCGGATCCATTTCTCCCCTTTGATACGCAATACCCCGTTTGGCAATACTTGGTGCACCATGACGGTAATGGAACCACTCAAGGAATTGCGCTGGGAGCTGGCCGAGCTGCCACGAAAATCTCGGTTGCCCGAAATATCCCCGCTGGCACTGCCACTGCTGGAGTTGGTGGAAAAGCTGCCCATCAAGCCGCCGCTGGCATTCTTGCCAAAATTGGTATTGGCCTGCTTGCTCGAGCGGGTGTCTTCATCCAGCGAGACCGTCAGCATGTCACCGACCCGGTAGGCGCGGCGATCCTGAAACAAGGTCCACATATAGCCGTCACGGTAAACGGAACCACTGCGGGCATCCGGCAGCGAGTAATCAAGCATCGGCGGCGCATAGTCCAGATCATCGGGGGCCGGGCGCTCATCAATCAATGAAGGGGTTGATGAACACCCCGCCAGAAGCATGGCTGCCAGCCATGCCCCCAACCGCTGGGTAATATTATCCTTCGTCAGTCCTGCCATGGCTTACAGTACCTGGGAAATGTACTGCAACATCTCATCCGACGATGACAGCGCCTTCGCATTCATCTCGTAGCCGCGCTGGGTGGTGATCATATCCACCATCTCCTCGACAACCTGCACATTCGAGCCTTCCAGGACACCCTGTTTGATCTGGCCAAAGGCCCCTTCACCAGCAATACCGTCAATCACCTCGCCGCTCGATGCAGTGGCGCGGAACATGTTGCCACCCAAGGCTTCGAGACCGGCCGGATTGATAAAGTTCGCCAGGGTGATCTGCCCGATTTCCTGCGGCATTTCATCTCCGGCAATCTTGGCCGACACAATGCCATCGCGACCGATAGTGATCGTCTCAGCATCCTGCGGCACTTGGATTTGCTGGGCCAACGGCAGGCCCTGGGCATTCACAATCAGGCCGTCGGAGTTAAGGTGGAACTGACCATTGCGGGTAAAGGCCTGCTCACCGTCAGGGGTTTCCAGCTCGAAAAAGCCCTGGCCGTCAATGGCAATATCCAGGCTCTGGTTGGTCGTTTGGTACATGCCTTCGGTGAAGACTTTCTGGGTACCGATCACACGGACACCAGACCCCAGCTGAATACCACTTGGCAACTCGTTGACTTCATCGGCCATGGCACCCGGCTGGCGCTGGATCTGGTAGAACAGATCTTCAAACGCCACGCGAT
The DNA here is from genome assembly GCF_003025515.1 of Photobacterium gaetbulicola. NCBI lineage: Bacteria > Pseudomonadati > Pseudomonadota > Gammaproteobacteria > Vibrionales > Vibrionaceae > Photobacterium > Photobacterium gaetbulicola. Next base: position 29,719 of record NZ_PYME01000029.1, read on the forward strand.
CGCGCTTAAAGCCGACCGTATTGACGTTGGCAAGGTTGTTGGAAATGGTCGCCATTTTGGTATCTTGGGCGGCCAAGCCTGTTTTGCTGATCCATAGTGCTGCGTTCATCTTTTATCCTTTACGCTCTGATCAGGCGGTTGCCTGCTTCTGCTAATTTTTCTGCGGTCTGCATCATCTTCAGCTGCATTTCGAAATTGCGGCTCAGCTGCATAGATGCCACCATTTCCTCCACAGCAACCACGTTACTTTGCTCGAGAAAGCCCGACACCATCTTCACGGTCTCGTCATCATTGAGCGGCTGGCGGCCGTTGGTCACGAACAGGCCGTTTTCCAACTTGGACAGATCCTGCACTTCGGGGTTGACCAACTTCAACCGGCCAACTTCAACCGCCAAGGCCTCACCTTCCGGCACAATATTGATCAGCCCGTTATCACCGAACTCAATGCTGCTGTACAACGGGACGTTCATCACGTCGCCGCCGTCAGCGAGCACCGGCAGCCCGCCGATCATCAGGTCCCCGTTCTCGGAGCGCTCTATTGCCCCCGAGCGGGTATAGGCTTCCTCGCCTTCCGGCAGGCGGACCGTAAAAAAGCCCTCGCCACGGATCGCCAAGTCGAGCTCGCGCCCGGTAGTTTGCAGTTCGGCCGCATCAAAACGCGTCCCCGCCGACTGGGCCTCGACCATGGTCCGGGTGTCAAAACCGCTGCCCTGCACGGCAAACGCCTGGGCACGCTCCATGTCAGCACGGAAACCATGGGTGTTGATATTGGCCAGGTTATTGGCGCGTACTTGCTGAGCATTGAAGACCCGCCCAGCACCGCTTGCCGCGGTATAAATAAAACGATCCACGCATCAGCCCTTACATGTTAAATAGCACTTGAGTCAGCTGCTGCTGGGTGGACAGAGACTGGGCATTGGCCTGGTAATTACGCTGTGCTGTCATCAAGCCCACCAGCTCACCGGTCAAGTCAACATTCGACTCTTCGATATACCCCGAGTAAAGACCGCCCAATGTGCCCGAGCCCGGAACCCCGATCAGCGGCTGGCCTGAGGATTGGGTTGCCGACCAACCGGTGTTACTCACCTGCATCAAACCGCCGCTGTTCGGGAAGTCTGCCAGCACGATCTGGCCCTGCAGCATCTGCTCGCCATTGCTGTAATTGGCAAAGACCATGCCGCTGTCATCAATGGAGATCCCGGTCAGCTCGCCGGAGGTATGGCCGTTGCTGCGGTTGGTCGATACGGCAAACTCGCTGCCGAACTGGGTCGATCCAGTCATCGACAGAGCAATATTCATCTCCGCGGCCCCTTCTGGCGCATAGGTCAGGTTGATATTGCCGGTAGGGTCAACCAGCTTGCCGCTTTCATCGAATTGCAAAGCCTGGCCGCTTTCGTTTTCCATCACCTCGCCGTTCATGGCGTAGTGCACTTCCCACTCGTTTTCGCCGGTCTTGACAAAGTACTGGGTCAGGGTGTGCTCATTGCCCAGCGAATCAAAGACCGTGGTGGTATAGGAAGAATTGAAGCTGTCGCTGTCTTCCGGGTCGAACGGGATACGATCACCGTTCTCGTCGACAATGATGCTGGCCCCCGCATCCAGATTGGCGGAGAAATCGACACGGTCAGTGGCTTTCGCCGCCACCGAACCGGTTTTGACCTGAATATCCCCGACCGTACCGGTCAGCAGGTTGCCGTTGTTGTCGGTGGTGTAGCCCTGCAGACGAAGACCTGCGCTGTTGACCAGGAAATTGTCCTTGTCCTGGTTGAACATACCGGCGCGGCTGTAGGTGTAGGCACCGTCTTCGCCCTGCAGGACAAAGAAGCCATTGCCACCAATCGCTAGGTCAGTGGTGCGGCCGGTCATGCTAAAGCCCCCTTCGTTGAAGGACTGGGACAGGCTGGCCAATTCAACACCGCCGCCCATGCCGCCGTTCATCAATGCCGAGAATTCAGCACGCGATGACTTGAAGCCAACAGTCGAGACGTTAGCGATGTTGTTACTAATGGTGTTCAATTCCTGAGAGGTGGTGTTTAGCCCACTCATTGCAATGTTAAAGCTCATTATTATTTCTCTTCTAACCTAGATTTTTGCAAACCGCTATCGGCGGCCAGCCAACGTAAATAAGGGAGTGGGTTCCGGAGACTGAGAGGCTGAACCCTGGCTTTCACCGTACTGGTTAACATTGTAAAACGGCACATAACCAACACCGGCAATCAGGAACTCCGGTGAGCCGCCGCCCGGTGGAATTCGCATCTTCTCAATCTTGCCGGCCACCATGACATCGGGCTTGTAGTCGCTATCGTTTGTCACCACAGTGAGATCATATTGGCCGTCTTTAAGGCCCATAGCTTTAGGATCAATGACAAACGCCACTTCACCATCACTGTTCGCGCCCAGCTCGATGGTGTGCACCAGCTCACCGGCATCGTTGCGGATCTCCACCTTGAGATCATCGACCGTGCTGTCGAGCTCAATGACCGCATCGAGCGGTTTGCCTGCCAACTCCAGACTATCCGTGGTCACCCGGACATCCTGACCGACCATACCGGCTGTGGTCAGCACCTGGATGTTGTCGAGCAGTACCATTTGGTTGAGAACCGTACCGTTCATGTTCTGCATCGTCTCGACCTGGGTCATCTGCGCCATCTGGGTCATGAACTGGGTGGTATCCAGCGGATCAAGCGGTGTCTGGTTCTGGATCTGGGCAATCATCAGGGTCAAGAAAGTGTTGTCCTGCTGGCCATTGCTGGCAATCGGGTCCTGACCCGTTGTTGTCGTGCCGCTGCTGCTGGTCACATAGGGAGTACTCATCGGCTTATCCTCACTGTCCGAGTTTTAACAGGCCCTGCTGCATGCTGCGCGCACGCCCGAGGACATCGACACTGGTTTCAAAGCTGCGTGACGCCGACATCATATCGGCCATTTCCGACACCACATCCACGTTAGGGTAGAACACGTAGCCATCGTCATCGGCAATCGGGTTGCTTGGTTCATAGCGACGTACCAGCTCCCCTTCAACCGGTACCACATCGACAATCTGCACCCGGGCGCCGGCGCGCTGGTTGGCCTGGAACTGGCTGTTTTCATACACAGTCGAAAACACCGGCTTGCGGCTGCGGTAAGTGCCCGCTTCGGTGGTGGAGGCCGCATCCGCATTGGCCAGGTTACTGGCGATGGTGTTGAGACGAAGCGTCTGCGCTGTCATTGCCGAGCCGGCTATTTGGTAAATCTCACTGAATGACATAATGAATTACTGTCCTTGAATAGCTGTCGCCAGCCCTTTAAATTTCATGTTCAAAAAAGTCAGGCTGGTTTCAAAATCCATAGCGTTCTGGGCATAGTGCGCCTGCTCCACCCCCAGCTCAACGGTATTGCCATCCATCGAGTTGTTGTAAGGGTTACGGTATTGCAGCGCCGGTGCCGTTTGTGCCGGTGCCTGCCCTCCCAGACTTTGCGCTTCCACGGATGCTATCGCGGCCTGAAAATCAAAATCTCGCGCTTTGAACCCCGGTGTATCCACATTGGCCAGGTTACCGGCCAGCACCTTGGCACGCTCGCCGCGAAGGTTTAAAGTGTGCGGGTGAATCCCGAGGGCTTTGTCAAAACTGATCCCCATTTGGTGTCCTTGATTGCAAGAGGTCTTAAGCTGACCAGTTACTAACAAATAACGTGCCAACTTTTAAATCATTGATTTTTAAAAACAAAAAATACCAAACCACTCAAGGCGGAAGTGACACTTCCGTTGCAGGAAGGTGAGCGGAAACAACGAAGCGGAAGCCGTTCCGCTATCAGGAAGGCACCAATGGCAACAGAAAAAAAAGGACAAAATGATCGAGATACCCCGTCACTCAGCACTCATCGCCTTGCTACTCACCCTGTCGCTCGCCAGCAGAGCGGGGGAGCCAGCCAAGCCAAAATCACCCGCCCCTGCCGAGGCCCAGATAATGCGCCAGGTCTCGCAGGCGATAGAAAGGGCAGTCAACCACGCGGCAAAACTACACCGCTGGCCACCGGCGACACCAGAGATCACGCTGCGGCTGCCAAGCGGTAGCCACCGCTTGGTCGAATGCCCCTCTGCGCTTGATATTGAGCGTATAGACCGGCGCCGCTATCCGGCAGGCCGCTTGCGATTTGCGGTCAGTTGCCCGCAACCGGACTCTTGGCAGCTGACGGTCCAAGCCGATGTCAATGTCACCGTGCCGGTTGCTTTTGCTGCCCGTACCGTCAGTAAAGATGCGGTGCTCAACGCCGAGGACATCACCCTCAAAGCCACCAACATCGCCACCATCAACCGCGAGTTCATTGCCTCGCCCAAAGGCTATCTCGGCCAGCGCGCCTTGCGGCAAATTCGCCGAGGCCAACAACTCTCCCCCTCTCACCTGAGTCCGGCCTACCTGGTTGCTGCCGGGGACAAAGTGATCATCCAAGCCAGCAACGGAGAATTTAGCGCGACCATGCCGGGGATCGCATTGGAGGGGGGGTATGGCGACCAACAGATACGGGTCAGAAATACCAGCTCCGGCAAAGTGATCAAAGCTGCGATTACCAAGCCAGGCCTGGTAACTACACTTTTCTAAATTGATTTAATCATCTAGCCCGGTTGGTCGCTTAACAAAAGTATCGGAGAAACAGTCAGGAATTTGCCATGATCGAGTCAACCAAAGCGAGTTTGCAGCTAGCGCCTGCGGTCCAAAACCAAGCACCAAAAACCTCAGAAGAGGCCAACAATCACCCAGTTTCCAAGTCACCAGCACCGGTATCGCAAGTGACCAAGGCAAGTGCCGGTGTCAGCGCCCAAGCCCAAAGCCTGGACAGCCTCCAGCAGGAGCTTAAGCGCATCCCTGATGTCGATATGGCGAAGGTCAATGAAATCCGAACCTTGCTGGCCAGCGGAAATTACGAGGTCGACTTGGACGGGTTAGCAGCCAGTATCCGCGGTGCGCACCGCCGCGATTAATTAATCGGCATTAAATTAATGCCCGGTTTACACCTCGTAAGTTGAATACCATGAGCCAAAAATCAATATCAATAATCAAGCGCTTTATTCAAGATATCCACAATGACTTATCTGATTACCAGCAGCTTTATCAGCTATTGAAGGTGCAGCATTACAACATGCTGCACCGCAATGGTGATAAGCTCACGGCGATGGCCGAGCCCCATCAGCATTTACTCCAGCAATTACAGCTACGTGCGGAGCAACGGACGCGGTTGCTCAACCAACTGGGTATGGATAGCTCCCCTGATAGTATCAATCGCCTGATCGCCGCCCTGCCGAGCCAATACCGTCACCCCGTCAGTGGCAAATGGCAAAAACTCAAGGAACTGGTTCACACCTGCATGGCACAGAACGAGCGCAACAGCCGCCTGTTGATGATGCAGCAAGACATCCTGACCCAAGTGCTTCACCCTGACAATGATGCGACCTACCAGCCGGCATAAGCCCTCCCCTTCCAGACCACTCCTGGCCTTAGCTTTTCGCAACCAATAAAAAAAGCACCACAGTAATGCCTGGGGTGCTTTTTTTAAGCGGGTTGTGCCAGTTAATAATTGGCGCGGATAAACCGCTGCATCGCCATTTCATCCATCAACTTCTGCTCGCTCCTTGTCGCCAACTGCTGATGTTGCTGGCGGCGCTTTTCAATCACGCAGTCCAAGCTCTTGACCTTCACATGCTGGCGGGCAACATGCTGCTTCAAACTCGCCTGCTCCGATTGTGAGAGGGCCAGGGTTTGGGTCTGGATGTCAGTCAGGTGCTTAAGGTGATCGCGAAGGGCAAAGCGATTGGCCCAAGCCAGCCCCGTCTCCCCTGCGACTACCTGACACGAGTCGTAAAGCGCATCGAGCTGTTCCAGCTTTTCCTGATGGCGGGCACAGTCCTGCTGCTTTTGCTGGTACTGCTGCCCCATTTTTTCCAGCTCGTCTTGCCTTAACTGGCGAAAACGCGCCAATGCTTTTGATTGCCTAGCCAAGGTTTAGCTCCTGTATCAACTGGGTCATTTGACCATTTACGGTTTCCCAGTCAGCCTTTTCATCCATTGCCTGCTGCAGGAAGGCCACCAGTTTGGGATGAGCCATCACCGCCTGATCCATTTCCGGATCATTACCCGGCTGGTATCCACCCAGCGGGATCAGCTCGCGAACCTCCTGGTAACGGCTGTAAAGCCGCTTGAAGCGCATCGCATAGCCAAGCTGCTCCTTGCTCACCACCTGTGGCATGGTACGGGATATCGACTGGGAGATATCAATGGCCGGATAGTGCCCAGCCTCTGCCAGCTGGCGGTTGAGGACCACATGGCCATCAAGGATTGCCCGGGCACTGTCGGCAATAGGGTCTTGCTGGTCATCCCCTTCCGTGAGCACGGTATAGATGGCACTCATGCTGCCCTGCTCCGAGGCGCTGTTACCTGCCCGTTCAACCAGTTGCGGCAACATGCTAAATACCGATGGCGGATACCCCTTGGTCGCAGGTGGTTCGCCCAACGCGAGGGCGATTTCCCGCTGTGCCATGGCAAAGCGGGTCAACGAGTCCATCAACAGCAACACATCCTTGCCCTGATCGCGGTAGTACTCCGCAACCCGGTGGCAAAGCTGAGAAGCCCGAAGGCGCATTAAGGGGGATTCATCAGCCGGTGCGGCAATCACCACCGCCCGTGCCAACCCTTCCGGGCCCAGAGAGTGCTCGATAAATTCCTTCACTTCGCGGCCACGCTCACCGATCAGGCCGACCACCACCACATCGGCACTGGTCTGGCGGGTGATCATGCCCAACAGAACACTTTTGCCCACCCCGCTGCCGGCAAACAGGCCTATCCGCTGGCCTTTGCCCAGGGTCAGCAGGCTATTGATGGCTCTGATCCCGACATCCAGCGCTCCATCAATCGGCCGCCGTGACATCGGGTTAATGTTTTCGCTTTCGAGGCTAATGTCATCTTGGCCCAGCACGGGCCCCAAACGATCAAGAGGCTCACCCAACCCATTGAGCACCCGGCCAAGCCACTGCGGTCCGATACGGATCTGGCTCTCGCCGTCAAGAGGCCAAACCTTGGCGCCAGAAAACAAGCCAGAGGCATTGCTGACGGGCATCAGATAAGCAACATCCCGGTTGAACCCGACGGTCTGCGCCTCAATCTTGGTGCCGTTGCCGGTTTCCACCAGGCAGCGCTGACCGGTCAGCAGCCGGCACCCCACCGCTTCTAGCATCAGGCCGGTCACTTTCACCAATCGCCCGGTGACTTTCGCCACCGGGACAGAATCGAGTGAGGCCAGTGCTTGCTCCAGGCGGTAATCGATTATGTTGCTCATGATGCCTGCCTGATCGCTCCACTCGTCTGATCGGTCGAGCTGGCTTGCTCACTGCCCGCGGAGTCGGCTTCGCTATTGCCTTCCACCACCACTTGCTCATCAAGCAGGTGCCCCTTTACCGCCGCCATGCAAGTCTCAAGGCGCTGCTCGCATCCGGCATCGGCCTCGGCATTTTTGGTCACCACTCGACATTCGCCCTGGCGTAGACTGTCGTCACAGACAATGTTCCATTCGCTGATTTTGTCGCTGGCCACTTTCTCTAGGTGAGTAAACTCTTCCTTGGCCATTTTCACTTTCAGGCCCAACGGCTCACCCGGCAAACTTTCGAGTGTTTCGTCAACCAGGGCCAAGATCTGCTGAGGCTGAAGTGCCAACTCACAGCGGATCACCTGCTGGGCGACCTTCTGTACCAATTCGCACACCTGCTCGCGCTGGCGGCGTTCGTGTTCAGCAAAAAGCTCAGCCGCCTGCTGGTACACGCGGGCAAAAGGCTGGGTCGCCTGGACAAACTGGGCCTGACCTTCCTCAATACCCTGCGCCACACCTTGCTCGCGGCCTTGCAGCAACCCTTGCTCGAAACCTTGCTGCTGGCCCTGTTCGATCCCTTGCTGCAGTCCCTCTTCATGGCCGCGGGTCATCCCCTGCTGGAACCCCTGGTTAAACTGGGCCTGGAAGTCTTCGCGCTGATCCGGTTTTTCAGCAGAATCGCTAAGTTGCGGAGCTTCGTCCATTCCGGCCAACAACCGGGCATCTTCGGTCATTGCATCGAGGCCAAATTCGTCCATCGCCAAGTTATCAAAACCCAGGTCATCCATACCGAACTCATCACCCAAGCCCAGGCCGTCATCAAAACCATTCTCCATTTCTTCGCCAAAATCCATCCCCTTCTGAGGGTGTGTCGACAACGGAGACTGCGCTAAAGTCGTAGGGTCAACCAAAGGCGGAAAGCGATGGCTGCGAAACTGACTGGGTTGCAGGCGCATGATCTTATTTCGTCTAAACATCTCTATTCCACCGTCGTCTCTTGATATAGCTGCAGGCTGATCACCTTGGACTCATTGAGCTCACGCACATAATCCATGATTTCCGAACGGGCTTCTTGCACCTGGCGCAAGGATACTTTGCCAAGCTGGGCAATTTCCCCTTCCATTGACTGCTGCATACGACGCGGCAAAATAGCAAGCAGTGACTTGCGCAGGGAGGCATCGGAGCCTTTCAGTGCCATCGCCAACAGATCGGTTGGGATCTCCTCGAGGATCCGCAAGCGAACGGCTTCCGGCTGGCGGGTAAGAATAGAGAACTCGTACATTTTATTCTTGAGTCGCTCTGCCAGCTCGGTATCTTGTTCTTCAAGGGCGGTCATCAGGCTGAGCTGATCCCCGGTGAAGCGGTTGATGATATCGGCAACCTGTTTTTCGCCTTCAATGACCGCGCCCGAATTCTCAGCCAGGAAGTCGATGCAACGGTCGACCAGATCCTGCAGCTCGACGGCCACTTCTCTGCTGACTTCGGTCAGCACCGCTATCCGGCGCAGCACGTCCTTTTGTTCATCCTGCGACAGCTCAACCAGAACCTGGGAAGCGATGTCTGGTGGCAGGAAGGCGATGAAGACCGCCTGCATCTGGATGTGCTCATTCTTCAAAAATTTGGCAAGCTGCTTGGGCTCTATCCACTGTAAGCGCTGCATCGAGGTCCGGATCTCGTCACCGTAAATGGTATCGAGCAGATTACGGGCCAGTCGGCCACCCAATGCTTTGTCCAAGGTACGCTGCAAGAACGGGCGCGATGCCCCGCTGATGCCCGACTGGGCGCGGAACTCTTCAAAGAAGCCCTGCAACACAAAGCGAGCCTCGACACTGCGAATAGCCGGTTGCTGAGCCATGGCATGGCTGACTTTAAGCAGCTCATCACGAGACATATGGCGCATCACCTGAGAGGCCGACTCCTCACCCATACTGAGCAGCAAGATCGCGGTTTGTTCCATTGGTTCTAGCAGCACTTCACCGTCTGCCAGGTGGCTAAAATTACTTAGACTCATTGCTATTCACCCACTTCTTGATAACTTCTGCGACACGCTCTGGCTCAACTTCTGTCAATTTCTGCAGGTGCTTCACCTGTACCTCAAGCTCGGATCCCGGAGGTGGCAGCGTCGACAGGTCAAAATCGAACTCTTCAGAGGATGCTGTCGGGCTCTCCTCTGCCACCATACCGCCCTGAGCAATTGAATCGAGTAGTGCATCAGCCAGATCCTGCTCGCTTCCCCCAGCAGGGGGGATATTGGCAGACTTGAACGCAGCAACCGGCTCAGCACTGCTCTGACTCTCGCCTGTCGCCATTTCAATCCCAGCCGAGGTGGTGGCCAGTGCCGTGCTCATCGGCGCAGGACGTTGCAATGCCTTCACCAACGGGCGCAACACCAGAATAATGAATGACAAGCCCAGGAGGGCGTAAACGCCATATTTCGCCAGCATCAGCAGCTGCTGATCGTGCCACCACGGGGTGTCAACCGGGACGGTCTCTACCGCTCGGGCGAAATTAAAGGCATGCAAGCTGAACTGATCTCCTCGTTCAGCGACAAATCCAACGGAATCTTTAACCATTTGAGCTATTTGCTCCAACTGTGCTTGTTGCCAACCTTGTTCTTGAACATTGTCGTTGAGCAACACTGAGACGGATAACATTTCGATCCCCCCCTGGGCGTGGCGGGTATGGCGAACCTTACGGCCCACATCGTACTGGCGGCTTAACTCGGCACGCTCATTTCGTGTTTCATTGTTTGTGCTGCCCTCTTCTCCCGTCGGCTGATTGCTCAGCGCCCCCGGGATCCCGATTGCCAACTGCCCCTGGGTATTGTCTTGCTTGGTGAACTCTGTTCGCAGCACCGGATCACTATCAATCGATTCATGGGTCTCTTCGGTTTGATCAAAGTTGAGCGTCGCCGCAACCTGGACTCGGAAGTTACCGACACCCAGCAATGGAGCCAGCATATCGCCCGCCCGGCGAACAATGTCACGCTCCACCCGCTGCTGCAGCTCATGGAAACGCACATTGATCTGAGACTGCTTGCCCAACGCTAAATCGGCACTCAGCAGATTGCCGTGCTGATCGACCACCGATACCGCATCGGTTGCCATTCCAGTGATGCTACCGCTGACCAAATTGACGATCGCTTCCACCTGAGGCTGGTCCAGCTGCATGCCTGGCTCCAGCTCGAGCATCACCGCCGCCGAAGGCTTCTCTTCGTTGATCCCCACAAACAAGGTTCGGTTGGGGATGGCCAGGTGCACCCGAGCATGGCTCACCGCACGGATAGCCAAGATGGTACGCGCCAGCTCACCTTCCAGCCCCTGGCGGTAACGGGCATTTTCAATAAACTGACTGGTACCAAGACCAGAGCTACGATCCAGGATCTCCAGCCCTTCCGGTAACTTGGCCTTTACGCCGCGCGCTGCGAGGAGGATCCTGGCATCGGCCAAACGGTTCGCCGGCACTTGGATCTGGCCTGACTGGGTATCCAGCTGGAACTTGATTTTTTCCTGTTCAAGCACCGATAGGATCTCGCTATTATCGTAACGCTCCTGGGTACCATACAGCGGCCTGTAAGGGCTGGTCTGGGTCCACATCGCCACCACGATAAACATCGATACCAGTACCGCCAACGCAGTGATAAGGGCTACGTTTTTGTACTTACCGTCCAAACGTTGTTGGATCTTCTCTTTATATGACAGCCATTTATTTGATGGTGCCTGTTCTGGATTTTCAGCTACTGTTGTACTCATTTTTTTCTCACTACAGAGGCATCTTCAGTACATCGTCATAGGCAGCCAGGATCTTATTCCTTACCTGTGTCAATGCTGAAAAAGAAATACTGGCTTTCTGGCTGGCGACCATCGCGCCGACCAAGTCATCAGAACGCCCGGCATCCACATCCGTCGTCATCTGATGAGCAATATGCTGCTGGTTATCTACCCGACGCACGGCTTGTTGCATTGCCGTCTGAAAAGTACCGGTTGGGGGATGCGAAAGATTCACCGAGACCTGAGAGCCGGCCTGGGCCTGCGAACGCATAACCTCCATGCGCTGCAGCATCTCGTTCTGCATCATTGAAATTTGATTCGACATCGTGTCCGTCCTTATGCCGCAGTGCCTGATTGATGAATGTAAGAGTCGATATTGATCCCCTGCTCACGCATGGCAGCAATCTTGTATCGCAGCGCACGGGTCGACATCCCCAGCGCTTCTGCGGTGTCGTTACGCTTGCCATTGAAGCGAGCAAGGGTTTCAAGAATAAATTGGTGCTCGGCGTTCTTTCGGCTTTGCTTGAGGGCGTGCTTGGCATCTTCCACCACCTCGGTGATCGCCCCTTCCACCATGGAACTCAGCATGTCATTGAGCATCAGATCCTGTGCCGTGATCCAGTGGCCGTGGCGCATCACCAACGCACGCTGGATGGTATTCTCCAACTCACGGATATTGCCCGGCCAGCTATAACGCAACAGGACCTGCTGGGCTTCTGGCGAAAGACTACAAGACGCCATACAACCGGCATTGAGCTTGCGAATAAAGTGCTCGGCCAGCGGCAAAATATCTTCCCGGCGATCACGCAGTGGCGGCCATTGCAATGGCAGCACATCTAACCGGTAATAGAGATCCTGGCGGAATCGTCGCTCGGCAACCGCCTGCTGCAGATCCACATTGGTGGCGGCTATGACCCGGATATCCAGTGCAATCGAACGGTGACTCCCCAGCCGCTCGACCTGGCGCTCCTGCAGTACACGCAGCAATTTGGCCTGCAAGGCCGGGGGCATTTCACCTATCTCATCCAGCAGCAAAGTGCCACCGTTAGCCTCTTCAAACTTACCGGCTTGGCTGTGAGTTGCCCCGGTAAAGGCCCCTTTGATATGACCGAACAGCACCGCTTCCAGCATACTCTCAGGGATCGCCGCACAGTTAATGGCAACAAACGGGCCAGTGCTGCGAGGTGAGTTATCGTGAACATACCGCGCCAGCACTTCCTTGCCGGTACCGGACTCTCCGGTGATCAACACCGTGGCATCGGTTTGCGCCGCTCGGTGGGCCATTTGCAGCACCTGAAGACTGCGTCGGCTGCTGGCCACAACATCACGCTGTGGAGACTGAACCGTCTTATTGCGCTTCATCAGAGCGATAATTTGCTCTGACTGGTAAGGCTGCAGCAGATAATCATCGGCCCCAGCCTGTATTGCATCACTGGCTAACTTGCTCTGCTGATAATCAACAATGGCCACGACCATGGTGTTCGGCTGCGATTGCTTCACCTGCTTAATGGTCTCGAGCATCCCCATATCCGCAAGGTTATCGGCAATGAACAATAGGCTCCCAGGGTGTTCACTTAACTTGGCAATGGCATCTGCTGCCGTTGCCACGTTAGACACCTGATACCCTTCAGCACTGAGGATCTTGATGGCTGCTGCTGCGTGAACCAGACAACGATGAGCAAAAATCACATTGCCCGCTTTCATACCCCCTCCTTGACGATTCGTAACTGCACACGGCGGTTCTGCTGGTTGGCGCTTGCCCCAGTTCCTTGAGCTACGGGATAACGCTGGCCATGAGCGCGCAGCTGAATGAGCTGACGATCGATCCCCATAGCCACCAATTCATCAGCAATGGCTTGGGCACGCTGCCGAGAAAGCCAGAGATTATCCAGTGATGTTCCGGTTAGGTCGGTATGACCATCGATCAACAGTGCCGCGATGCGCTGGTCGTAGCGGATATACCGCGCAATCTCACTGAGCGTCTGTCGCTGCTCGTCCACCAGCATAGTCTCACTACTTGAGAAGAAAAATGTATTGTCTTTTGCCTGCTCGTAACCCATCGGCAGCAGCGCCGCAACACAAGACTTAAAATCTTGATATGAGTCGGCAAAATTAACTGATGGGATATCCCATACTTTCTCTTCCTGATGCTGGTTATAGCGAACCTTGATTTGTGCCCAGGCCCCTTTCTCCATTTCATTAAGCAAATAGTGGAGCGCTTCTGAGCCGCTAAAATCAAGCCCGTGTGGTTCCACGACGTGGCCATTGAGCAAGGTTGTTGTTTCCGGGTCCAGCTCCCACGGCGAAAAATTGACGCTGAGTTTCACCTCATCGACAAAATAAGGTCGCTGGGTACTCGCAAATGAGACTGAATAGGGTTGAGCAGAGTTTGCAATAAACGCAACACTGCCATCAAACTTGAGTTCCTTTGTTAATTTGCAAGAAAAGCGATCTCCTGAGAATTGCCAATCCACTTTATCCAACGGCGCTTGAATGTTTTTTGCCTGAGCACTAGTTGATAAAAAAACTAACAAAGAAAGCATTGCTGTTGATTTGATTGCTTTCATATAAAACATATTGCCTAACTGGTAAAAAATACTTATTCCAACTTGATAACAAGTATGGATAAAAATGCTTACAAAAGTGTCATTGCTATTAATTTGCACAATCCATATGCAACAAAGCACCTTAATTATTATATTTGTCAATAAAGCAAGACATTACGAATGGATATTAGGCAGCATTTAATTGATTTACTAGGCAGTAATCTAGGCCATTTATTTTGATTGGCTTAAGATCACAATTTCAGGTTTTGTTACAACAAGCCAAATTTAACACAAAACAAACAAACCCCAACCAAGCAAAACAACTCAGCAACCAAACAAGAACAAACAAGCTGAAAAAGCATGCAGTAGCGCACACTTTCAAGACAGGTGAAATTTTACTCCTATATAAAAACTAAATGTTTTTGTGATCTTGATTCATTATTTTTCTCGTTTTTCATTTAATAAATTTAATTTGCTTTGTTTTGACAAACTTTTTCAAGCATTTGAAATGTTGAGCCAATGCTGCTAGAAATAACCGCCTAATCGATACATGCAAATAACTGAGCATATTCAGCAACCAATTTTAACTTTTATATCTTCGGGATTATTAATGAAACCGAGCATTAGCAAGAATAAAACTAAACCGAGGAATATACATAGTTCAAAAAATGTATTTCCTATCGACATCCGTTCATTAGGAAGGCCATTAAATGCTGCTCAACAGTCTTTATCTCCCTATATTTCTCAGTCAGTAAAGGTGCTTGAACAAACGCTTAATAGCATGACTCGCCGAACAGACTGCCATGTCAAACTTCTGAGCTATGGCTTGGAGGTTAGCTATCAGGAAATAAAAGATAGAGAGCCTATTTGTTTTACCCATAATCAACTTGATGGCCAGTGCCTGGTTAGTATTTCACAACCTTTAATCCATCTTATTGCCGAAGCATTCTACGGTGGTACCCCGGACTTTTCTCATCGGGACAAAGCGGAGCCCGTCGACCTTGCTGATGGAAACACCGATGCGGTGACTGAGGACGGCATCGCGAATGGTGGACCAGAGGTTAGTGCTAGCACGGTCAACAACGCTGTCGCAATGAACGCCAGTGAGAAACGGGTTCAAGCCAGGCTGGCCGCTACCCTGCTAAACCAGATCAGCCACCAGTGGCAAGTGTCACCGGAGCAGGCAACGTTCGGCAATGGGGTACTTCATGCCAAGTTCGCCATCCAAATTGAAGATAGCCATGGCGAAATTCACCTTCATCTCGATGATGATCTCCTGCTGCAACTGACCGCCCAGGATGTCGTTACCCAGACTGAGCCGGCCAAAGTTGAGAGCCTAAGAGAAATGCACCTCAAGCAGGTTCCTCTGCGGCTCAGTGCGGTATTGAGCCGCCAGACCCTGACCCTCGATCAAGTCATCAACTTAAACGTTGGCGACATCATTTCCACCGAAATCCAAGAAGTTGTCGATGTTCATGCTGGGACGCTACCGCTTTATCAAGCCCATATTGTTGAGCGCAATGGCCATCTTGTCCTGCAAGTTATTGATAACATTACTCCTCAGGAGCAACACTGACTATGAATGAGCAAAACATCCAACATCTCCTTGATGGCGATCTCAATATCGATGCCGATGTCGCAGATATCTTCGACACTCCCGCAGCCTCGGAAACCTTAGGCAATACCGCAGCCGCGCAGGCATCGCGCGATCTTGGTTTCTTCCGCCAGATCCCGGTAACGGTTACCCTCGAAGTCGCCAGTACCGATATCGCCCTGGGTGAGCTGCTTACTGTCGGCCCTAACTCGGTCATTGAACTGGACAAGCTCAATGGCGAGCCGCTGGACGTCAAGGTTAACGGCCGCCTGCTGGGCCACGCCGAAGTCGTGGTGGTCAACGACAAGTACGGCCTGCGCCTTACTGACATTGCCGAAGATGCACTGCATGACGTTACCGCATAAGCACCCGAGGCCAGCCTGGCTGAAATACCTTCCCCTCATGGCGCTAATGCTTGGCTTCTCCGGCCAAGCATTGGCGGATCAGGGGATTGCGTTTATGTCGGTCTTCGATGGTGACAGCAATCAGGAGTACTCGGTCAAGGTTCAGATCCTACTGCTGATGACTGCATTAAGCTTTCTGCCTTCGATGCTGCTGATGATGACCAGCTTTACCCGGATCATTGTGGTGCTGGCTATCCTTCGCCAGGCATTAGGCCTGCAGCAAAGCCCCCCAAACCGGATTCTGATCGGCATCGGCCTCACCCTGACCATGCTGCTGATGAAGCCGGTTTGGGACCCTATCTATACCGATGCTTATGTGCCTTACGAGCAGGGTAACATCACTCTTCAGCAGGCAGTCGCAACGGCGGAAAAGCCCGTTCGGGCCTTTATGCTGGCGCAAACCTATGAAAACTCTCTCGAGCAGATGCTGCGTATAGCCGGCGACCCGCTTGATCTCGAACCGGATGAAATCAGCTTTGCCGTGCTGATGCCGGCCTTCGTGCTCAGTGAGCTAAGAACCGCTTTCCAAATCGGTTTTATGCTATTCATTCCTTTTCTGATTATCGATATTGTGGTTGCCAGCGTGCTGATGGCGATGGGTATGATGATGCTGTCACCGCTGATCATCTCGCTGCCGTTCAAATTAATGGTATTTGTCATGGTCGATGGCTGGACCATGACCGTCGGTAGTCTGACAGCCAGTTTCGGAGGCTTGTGATGGGGGTTGAAGCAACCGCTAACCTATATGCCGATGCTATCTACATGATCATCTCGATGGTGGTCATCTTGATCGGCCCGAGCCTGCTGGTGGGTCTGGTGGTGGCGGTCTTCCAAGCGACCACCCAGATCAATGAACAGACCATGAGCTTTCTGCCCAGGCTGCTCACCACCCTGCTGATGCTGATATTCGTCGGCCCTTGGCTGCTGCGCAGCATCAGTGATTTCTTCACCTCGCTATTCCACACCATTGCCAATGTCGTTAGCTGACAGTCTGGTCAACCTCACTTTTGCCGAGATCACGGCGATGGCCGGCCAGTTGTGGTGGCCGTTTTTCCGTATCTCGGCTGCTTTCATGACCATGCCGTTTCTCGGCAATGCACATATCAACAACCGAACCCGGCTGCTGCTAGCCCTGTCGATCACCCTGATTTGTGCCCCTCTCCTGCCGCCGATGCCCGCAGTTGATCCGGTCTCGCTCAAAGCCTTGGTTTTGGCAGGTGAGCAATTGGCAATCGGCGCCCTGCTCGGTATGTGCTTGCAGTTCCTGTTTGCGGCCATGGCCATGGTCGGCCAGATCATGTCGATGCAAATGGGACTGGGGATGGCAATGATGAACGACCCAGCCAACGGGGTCACTGTCGCCCTGCTGGGCAACTACTTCTTGATGTTCACGACCCTGTTGTTTCTGGCCTTGGATGGCCACCTGGTTGCGGTGGATATTGTGGTTCAGAGTTTTGCCCGCTTCCCAGTTGGTGGCGGCTTTGATGTGGCCTCCTTTGCCCGCCTGATTGACCTGTTCGGTTGGATGATGACCGCAGCGGTGACTATCGCCCTGCCCACAATTGCTGCCATGCTGACCGTTAACCTGACTTTTGGTGTGATGAACCGCGCCGCACCGTCGCTGAACGTCTTTGCCTTGGGCTTCCCGATGTCAATGATGCTCGGTCTATGCGCGGTATTGCTGTCAACCTCGGGGCTGCCGGGCATTTACGCCGAGCTGTGCCACCAAATTTTAGCCGAGATGCGCCTGATGGGAGGATACTAGTATGTCCCAGCAACAAAGTAGCCAGGACAAGAGCGAGAAGCCCAGCCCCCAGAAACTGCGCAAAGCCAAGCGGGAAGGACAGGTTGCCCGCTCCAAGGAGTTCGTGGTGGGGGTGCTGTTTATTACCATCGCCCTCTTTCTCTGGGCCTATGGCCACTTCCTCGCAGAGCAAGCCGAGAAGTTATTTACTATCAACTACCAGCTCAGTGCCGCCGAGCTCAGAGAGCCCGATATCATGGCCCGCAAGCTCGGCGAGAGCGTGCTGCTGCTGGCCGGCATTTTTGTTCCGATGGCGATGGTGCTGCTGATCATGACGGTGCTGGCCTCGATGATCCCGGGCGGCTGGGTGATGGCACTCAAGCCAATCCAGCCCAAGCTCAGCAAAATCAGTCCACTGGCTGGCCTCAAGCGGCTTTTTTCCATCAAGTCGCTGGTTGAACTGGTCAAGTCGATTCTCAAGATCACCCTGATCTCCATCGTGCTCTATGTCCTGCTCGACAACAACCTCGGCACCCTGATCGCCGCCCAGCGGGCGCCGTTCGAGCAAGGTATGGGGATCACCCTCAGTCACATCATCAAGGCTCTGATTTATTTCGGTATCGTGGTGCTGCTGATCGGCTTGATTGATATGCCCTACCAGCTTTGGAGCCATATCAAGGAGCTCAAGATGACCAAGCAGGAAGTGAAAGAGGAGCACAAGAACAGCGAGGGCCGCCCGGAGGTCAAGCAGCGCATCCGCCAGATCCAGCAGCAGATGTCGCGCCGCCGGATTGATAACTCGGTCCCGACCGCCGATGTCATCCTGACCAACCCGACCCACTATGCTGTCGCCCTCAAGTATGACCTCAGCCGGGCCGGGGCCCCTTTTGTCGTCGCCAAGGGCGAGGACGAGATGGCCTTTCGCATCAAGGCAATCGCCGAGCAGCACAATATCGAGGTGATGAACCTGCCGCCGCTGACCCGGGCTATTTACTTCAATACCCGGGTTGATCAGGAAATTCCAGGGCCGCTGTTTGTCGCCGTGGCGCATGTACTGACCTATGTCATGCAGCTAAAAGCGTATAAAGAAGGGAGAAATGACAAGCCGCAGCCGTTGCCGAGCTTTGCCATCCCCAAACAGCTGTTAACTAAAAAGCCGTAACAGCCCTAAAGAATCTCAACCAACACAATAACAAGCAACGTCAACTTTGAGCTAGAAGTCCTATGAAAGCGAAACTGCAACAACTGTTTCCGAGCCTGACCACCAGCTATTTTGGGATCCCCATTATGCTGTTGGCGATCCTTGCCATGGTCATCCTCCCCTTGCCGCCGTGGCTGCTCGATGGCCTGTTCATCTTCAATATCGTACTGGCAGTCATCGTGTTGCTGGTTGCGGTGTCGAGCAAGCGCCCGCTGGATTTTTCGGTCTTCCCGACCATCCTGCTGGTTGCCACCTTGATGCGCCTGACCCTCAATGTCGCCTCGACCCGGGTGGTGTTGCTCAATGGCCACCTTGGCGGGGATGCCGCCGGTAAGGTGATCCAGGCCTTTGGTGATGTCGTTGTTGGCGGTAACTATTTCGTCGGCATTGTCGTTTTCGTCATCCTGATGATCATTAACTTCGTGGTGATCACCAAAGGTGGCGAGCGGATCTCCGAAGTCTCGGCCCGCTTTACCCTGGATGCCCTACCGGGCAAGCAGATGGCGATTGATGCCGATCTAAACGCCGGGCTCATTGATCAGAACCAAGCACGTACCCGCCGTGAAGAAGTTGCACGCGAAGCCGACTTCTACGGCTCGATGGACGGTGCCTCCAAGTTCGTCCGCGGGGATGCCATCGCCGGCCTGATGATCCTGGTCATCAATATCCTGGGTGGTATCACTATCGGTATGGTGCAACACGACTTGGCCGCCAGCGAAGCCTTCCAGCGCTTTGCCCTGCTCACCATTGGTGACGGCCTGGTCGCGCAAATCCCATCATTGCTCCTGGCAACAGCCGCCGCCATTATCGTCACCCGGGTCAACGACAGCGGCGATATCTCGGTGGATGTCCACCGTCAGATGCTGGCCTCCCCGGCCACCCTGTTTACGGCCTCGGCCATCATGCTGATCATCGGCTTGGTACCGGGCATGCCGCACCTGGCATTTTTCAGCTTTGCTGCTGTCCTGGCCTACGCCGGCTGGAAGCAAAGACAAGTGGAGAGCAACCCTGAACCGCTCGAACAAGCCGAAGCCGTCGCCGAGGCTATCGCCCAGGACAATACCCCGAGTTTAGGCTGGAGTGATGTGCCGGTCATCAACCCGATCGCCCTTGAACTCGGATACCGACTAGTGAACCTCGTAGACAAAAACCAGGGCGAGCCACTGGCGCAGCGTATCCGCGGGGTTAGGAAAACCATTACCGAACAGGTGGGCTTCTTGATCCCGGAAATTGCCATTCGCGATAACCTCAAACTCAAGCCGACCCAGTATTCCTTGCTTCTGCATGGCGAAGTCATTTCACAAGGCGAAATTGATCCGGAGCGCCTAATGGCCCTTGCCGTCGGCGAAGTCTATGGCCAACTCGATGGAGTGCTCGGTAAAGATCCGGCTTACAATCTTGATGCTGTCTGGATTGAACCGGCCAACAAACCCCAAGCGCTCAACCAGGGCTATTCCGTGGTTGACGGCGCAACCGTGATCGCCACCCACCTGAGCAAAATAGTCAAGGAGCATCTGGCCGAGCTTTTCTGCCACGACGATGTCGAGCACTTGATGGAACGCCTTGGGGGCACGGCTCCGAAATTGATGGAAGCGCTCACCAGCCAGCTCAATCATCAGCAGCAGATGCGGGTGTTCCGTCAGCTGCTGATCGATCAGGTACCGATCAAGGACATCGGCAACATTGCTTCAATCATGGTTGAAAGCAGTGAAGTCACTAAGGATCCCATCCTTATCGCCGCCGATGTCCGCTGTGGCCTCAAGCGTTCGCTGACCAACAGCCTGGTCGGCTCGGGCAAGGATTTCAACATCTATACCTTGAGCGACAACCTTGAGAAGATGCTGCTGACCTCGCTGAGCAAAGCTCAGCAAAGCGGAGGACCGACAGCGCTCGATAGCTTCCCGGTCGAGCCTACTCTGCTGGCCCAACTGCAGCAGAACATGCCGGCGGTCAAAGAGCAGCTCAAGCAGAACGGGTTCAAACCCATCCTGCTAGTCACCCCGCAGCTAAGGCCTCTGCTGGCCCGGTATGCCCGTACCTTTGCCAAAGGGCTAGTGGTTCTTTCTTACAACGAGATCCCAGAAGACAAGAACATCAATGTGCTTGGGCATTTGGGATAATACAGAGCGGGATGAGAAGAGGCAGGGCTGACAGCCATGACCGGTTAAGCCTCTGCCCGTTTTCACGCTCAGGACTGGATACACACCGGTATCCAGTCCCGAGGCACGCCAAGTCAGCCCCTGCAAAATACCGCAACACAATATAGCCGCCGCCAACACGGCAAAATGAGGCTGCAAACACAAAAAAGTAACACCTTATTTTCCCTTTACCTTCAACAACTTCAGAGAAACAGCAAGTTACCACCTTAACATCTCGATAAAAATCAACCAATCTCGTGACATAACTATCCGCATTTATCGCTTTACCCGTGATAAAATTATGGTATAAATCCAGCGCAAACGATTGCGCAACTCATAAAATCCAATTGCGCGATATATACAAGTTACCAATGCGAGGTTATGGCCGCCCATGAAAAGTGATATTGAAATTTGCCGTGAAACAACGCTGACACCGATAGATCAAATCGCCGAGCGAGCTGGCCTGCTTCCTGAAGATCTGACCCCGCAAGGCACACTCAAGGCCAAGATCAAGCCATCGGTCCTTAAGCGTCTGGCCAACAAAGAAGAAGGCAAATTGGTTGTCGTCACCGCCATTACCCCGACCCCGCTGGGTGAAGGTAAGACAGTCACCACCATCGGCCTTGCCCAAGGCCTGGCCAAAATCAACCAGTCGGCAATGGCATGTATCCGCCAGCCTTCGATGGGCCCGGTCTTCGGAGTTAAGGGCGGTGCTGCTGGCGGCGGTTTCAGCCAAGTTGCGCCAATGGAAAAGCTGAACCTGCACCTGACCGGTGACATCCATGCCGTAACGGCAGCCCACAACCTGGCTGCTGCAGCCATTGATGCCCGCGTCTACCACGAAGAGCGCCACGGTTACGAGGGCTTTACCGAGAAAACCGGCATGCCGGCTCTGCGTATCGACATGAACCGCATTGTCTGGAAGCGCGTGATGGATCACAACGACCGCGCGCTTCGTATGATCACCGTGGGCAAGAACCAGCCGGGTAAAACCATCAACGGTCTTGAGCGTGAGGACGGCTTTGATATCTCGGCGGCTTCAGAGCTAATGGCCATCCTCGCCCTGTCAACGGATCTGGCTGACATGCGCCAGCGTATCGGTCGCGTGGTGCTGGCTTATGATCTTGATGGCCAGCCAGTAACCGCAGAAGATCTGCAAGTCGCCGGTGCCATGGCCGTCACCATGGTCGAAGCCATTGAACCGACCATGATGCAAACTCTGGAAGGGGTGCCGACGCTGATCCACGCCGGCCCTTTTGCCAACATCGCCCACGGCAACTCGTCAATTATTGCCGACCGCATTGCCCTTAAGCTGGCAGACTACACCATTACCGAGGGCGGTTTCGGCTCCGACATGGGCTTTGAGAAAGCCTGTAACATCAAGGCACAGCAAGCGGGCCGTGGTCCTGATTGTGCGGTTGTCGTTGCTACCCTGCGTGGTCTTAAAGCCAACTCAGGCCTGTATGACCTGCGCCCTGGCCAGGCTCTGCCGCAGGCGATCTTCGAAGCAGACGAAAAAGCATTAGTGGCAGGCTTTGCCAACCTGAAATGGCACATCAACAATGCCGCCAAATACGGTGTGCCTGTGGTCGTGGCAATCAACCGCTTCCCGCAAGATACTGACGCCGAGCTGGCGCTGCTTAAAGGCATGATTGAGGCCGAGCAATTTACCACCCACGTCGATGTGGCGATCAGCGAAGCCTTCGGCAAAGGCGGTGACGGTGCGGTTGAATTGGCGAAAGCGGTAACCCGTGCATGTGAAACCCCAGCTCATTTCAAACCGCTGTACGAGCTGTCGCAGACACTGGAAGAAAAGCTAATGACCGTGGCCGAGGTCGGCTACGGCTGCCGCGGAGTTGAACTGTCGGAGCTTGCCAAGGAGCAGCTAGCCCAGTTCAAAGCCCAGGGTTATGACAACTTGGCGCTGTGCATGGCGAAGTCCCCCATGTCTATCAGCCACGACCCGAGCCTGAAAGGCGCCCCAAGCGATTTCATCGTGCCAGTTCGCGAGCTCAAGCTGTGTGCGGGTGCCGGCTTTGTCTACGCCCTGTGCGGCAACGTCATGACCATGCCAGGCCTGCCGGAAAAACCGGCTTACCTCGGCCTGGATATTGATGCCGACGGTAACATTGTTGGCTTGAGCTAATCACCGAGCCTCGATATAACAACGCCAGCTTTCGCTGGCGTTTTTGTGTTCCGACTACAAGCCGTATCTCTGGCAATTACATTGCCAGGCTAATAAACAACCCGGCAACGGTGGCATTGAGTAGGTTGGCCAACGTCGCTGCCACCAGTGATCGTACCCCCAAGGTTGCAATCTCATGATAGCGGCTTGGCGCCATTACCCCAATACTGCCGAGCATAACCGCAATCGAACCAAAGTTGGCAAAGCCGCACAGAGCAAAGGCTATAATGGCTTCAACACGAGGCTCCAGTACGCCACTAGCAATCATTGGGGCCAATTGCGAGAAGGCGACGAATTCATTGATCGTGGTCTTGGTACCGAAAATCACCGCCATCTGCTGCGCGGAGTCAAAATCCCAGATCCCGGCCATGAAGGCAAACGGCAGGAACAGGTAGCCGAACACCACATCCAGGCTCAGCTCAGGCATACCAAACCAGCCGCCGACGCCCGACAGCATGCCGTTTATCAGGGCAATCAGACCGACAAAAGCCAGCAACATAGCACCGATGTTCAAGGCAACCTGCATCCCTTGGGCTGCCCCCTGAGCTGCCGCATCAATCACATTAGCTGGCTTTTTTTGTTCCTGTTGTTGCTCCTCGACACAGCCTGCCGCATCCTCGGTTTCCGGGATCATCAGCTTGGCCATCATCAGGCCAGCAGGGGCGGCCATAAATGAAGCCGCCAGCAGATACTCGAGGGGAATACCCATCTGGGCATAGCCTACCAGCACCGAACCTGCGACCGAGGCCATGCCACCGACCATCACGGCGAACAATTGCGAGCGGGTCATAGTTGGTAAATAAGGACGAATCGTCAAAGGAGCTTCGGAGATACCAAGGAATATATTGGCGGTGGCTGAAATAGACTCAGGACGACTGGTGCCAAGCACGCGTGCCAGCCCCCGTCCCAGAGTATTTACGAGCAACTGCATGATACCAAGCTGGTAGAGCACCGACACCAGGGCGGAGAAAAACACCACCACCGGCAGTACCCGAAGAGCAAGGACAAAGCCATTACCGCCAAACAGCTCGAACATTTTGTCAGACACCAGGCCGCCAAACAGGAAACCGATCCCGTGGTTGCTGTAGTTGATCACCGTCTGCACGCCAGCGGAAAAGTCCGTCAAAGCCTCACGCCCGACCGTGCTATAGAGCACTAGGGCAGCAAAGCCCATCTGGATTGACAGAGCACCTAAAACAGTACGCCAATTAATACGATCACGTTGTTCAGAAAGGAAATAAGCCAAGACAACCAGTAGTAGAATACCGATCAGACTAGAAAAGACTTGCATAATAAACTCATAGAAACAATCAGGCAGTGCCGCACCCTGGCTGTGTTGTCCACAGTCAGCTGTTCAAAACAATCCGATCCAAAGTGCTTGGGGCGCTACCTAGGTACACCTCTGCCCGGGACAAAATCTCAGGCACCAAATGCACTCGATTTCCCTCTGCTTTGAATCCTTGCCTCCTGGCGGCATTTTGTTCGTATGAATGAATAAAACGGGGATTCTCGCGCAATATGCGAGTGGGCACGGACAAGCCGTGCGGAAAAACGCGCGCAGGGTAAGCCGTTTTGACACCGAGTTCAAGCCACCCGACGCCAAGCGCTAGCGAAAGAGGCAAAATGGGGAAATGGCCACCACCTCCATTCACCGGGCAAAACCACCACCCCGAACTCATTGATTCAAGTAATCATTGTCATGGAAGGTCCTCACCCACTGAGGCCGGTAAACCACCAGTAAGGTGATTGCCATCCCGTTAAGCAGGGCTTCGGGGAACAGTAACAGCGGTATCAGTACCAAATAGTTATCGACAATGTAATGCCAGCTATACCCCCCCGCGAGCCAGATGATCCCGCCATTAAGCAGCTGATGTATCGCAATGGTTAATGCCCCGTTAAGAAAGGCCGCCACGAAGATATAGACAAATAGGTGCCGAATCAGATACCGGTACGTCAGGCGAAATAGCAAAAAACTCAGCCAAGCCGGGACAATCACCGATACCACCAGATAAATCCCTATCTGGGCGATAGGCAGCTGGTCGAAGAGTGCAAGCAGGAGGGTAGGCACAACACCGATCAGGGCGGCAATTCTCCAGCCATGACACAAGGACAACGTAGTCAGCACCAAGAAATGCACCTGCAATCCGTCGGCCAGCCCCGCAGTCAGGCTCCAGAGCAGAAACAGCACCACCACACTGGCCAGTACCCAGTGCTGATAGTCTTTCTCGGCACGGAACTTGGGCCAAAACTCCCGAGGAAAGCAGACTGCGAGGATCACCGCAGCGGCAGCAAAGCCCGCTAACTGTAACCCACTTACCATGCCTGACATGCCTGCACCTCCCCTTTCCCGTTGCGACTCTCAAACAGTACTGATTACCACCGACATCACCCCACGCCATTAACGTGCTTCAAGACAATTATCTCTCCCCGACAGGGCCCTAAATCCATGTAATAATTAAGGAGATTGTCGGATTATTTCATCTAACCATAGTAGAGTTGGATAGACTTTATACGATTAGTAATTTTTAACAAAAAAAAGTTAGCAAGACGTAACCAGATCAATTTTTTTTCGTTTTATCCTGTTAACCTCAATGCCAGCTCAATAAATATTAAGGCCTATCATTATGGAAATGACTAACGCGCAACGCCTGATCCTGTCGAATCAATACTATTTGATGTCAAAGCTGACGCCGGAGAACGAAGCCAAATACCGCCGTCTGCAAACTATCGTAGAGCGTGGCTACGGCCTGCAAATGCGCGAACTGGACAAAGAATTCGGTGACCTGCCTGAAGAGAAGTGCCGTGAAATCATTGACTTCATGGAAATGCACCATGCCATGCAAGAGTCATACAAAATGCTGACAGAAGACAACCAGAAACAGGTTGACCAGCGCCGCCTGCAGTTCCTCGGCTTTGATGCGGCAACAGAGGCCCAACATGTCCATTATGTGCGCTTTCTGACCGAGGAAGAGGGGCTATACCCGCAATTTGACAAAACAGAACACATGTTCAACAGCCAGGTTCCGATGCTTGACAAGTACCAGCGCATGCTACGTACTTGGCGTAACTGCCCGCGCCAGTACCACTTGTCTACCTCAGAAATCCAGCAGATCCTTAACGCCTAATCTGACGATTTCGACAACCAAACCGGAGCCTTTGCTCCGGTTTGCTGTATATGAACTTTGGCACTTTTTGCGTCATCTGAAAAGTGTGACCCCGACCAACACTCCCTCGCCCGATGTGTCAACTTTGACCCGCAAGTTGGATTGGACAGGATAAAAGCGATAATCCTTTAATAATTAAAAAATATCGTTGCTGATTCCACTATTCTTGACGCCATTTTCCCTGTATACAAAGAGGCACTTTGGTTAGCTGATCACCGATGATGAAATTACTCTATGCCGTCATTTTGTTTCTCTCGCTCTCAAGTTGGGCCAAGCCGACCGATCAACTGATCATCCTGACCACTTTTACCGCTGAGTCGCTTCAGCCAATCTTGAAACAATTCAAGCAACAATACCCTGAGGTGCACTTCACCATCCTTCACCGCCGAGAGGCTTCAAGCTTGCGCCTGCTAAGCCATGACGACCATGATATCGATATCGTGATCTCCTCTTCACGTACCCTGTTTACCCCGCTGGTTGAAGAGGGGCGCTTACTGCCACTCAACGCGTTAAATTATGACTCAACCTTCCAGCAGCAGCGCTTTATGCAGGACTCTATTGCCAATGTCGCCATCTTCGGCTACTCCGGCTACGGCTTGATGTGGAACGACGATTACCTGGCAAAGCACCATCTCCCTTCCCCCGACAGCTGGGAGAGCCTGACCGATCCACGTTTCTTCCGCCATCTGGTCATGAGCAGCCCGGCCCGCTCAGGCACCACCCATATCATGGTCGAAAATATCCTCCAGCACTATGGCTGGAAGCACGGCTGGCAATTGCTGATGCAAATCGGTGGCAACCTTTCCTCGGTCTCGGCACGCAGCTACGGCGTCAAGAACAGCATTGCCCGCGGCTTGGTCGGCATTGGACCGATCATTGATAGCTATGCCTACGAAAGCCAGAAGCTATTCCCTTTTATCAACTTTACTTACCAGCCGAACAGCCCGCTGATGCCAAGCTATGTCGCCGCAGTGAAAAACATCAACCAGGCACAGCACAGTATTGAGTTCATTAAATTTTTGCTTTCCGATGATATCCAACAGACATTATCGACCAGCTCACTCAACAAATATGCCCTGCACCAGACCATGCGGCAGCCTTACGAGATAGCCGCCCTCGATCACCGATTGATGGAACAGCGCTCAACCTTAGTCAAACAACTGTTCGAGCAAAGTATCAACTACCAGTTGATCCGCCTCAACCAGGCCTGGCAGTTGATCCACAAAATCAAACAGCTCAACGGGCTTAGTTCCGAAGAGCAGCGCCAGTTCAACCTGGCTATTCGCTTGGCCTCGACCCCTCCGGTTTCCGAAACCCAATCACGCAACCCCATACTGCGCAATAGCCTCTCGTTGTCGAGAGGCGACATACCCACGGCCCAGCTAACCAAAAATTGGCGCACCATCATGACTGAACAGCTCGATCAGGCCATCCGTATCTGCGAACAGTTGCTCGAGAACCACGAGTCTAAGAGGAAGCGCTAATGTTGTTCGGCAATACCATCGGCAACCGCCTGATCGCCTCGATCGCGTTCATGGCCTTTTTGACCATCAGCGTCAGCCTGATCGCCATTATCAACTGGGAGAGCCTCGACGACCAAATCCAGGCAATGGTCAACAAAAACATGCCGACGCTGCGGGCCAGCTACCAGCTAGAACGCAATACCGCCGGTTTGCAAACAGCGCTCAACTTACTGAGCGACAATACCGATCCTGTCCTGCATGCGGACCTGAAGCAAAATATCAATACCAAGCTGGCCCAGATCAATGCCGCCATTGCCCAAACGGCCCGTTTGCAATTTCATGCGGCAATCAAGAACGAGCACGATGCTCTCTTCAATGACATCAAAGTCTACGCCGACCTGTTGTACCAGCGTAACACCCATCTCTATGCCTTGGCACAGACCGAAAACAATATTAAATGGCTGCATCAGGACATGATTGAAGAGCTCACCCCCATTCGGCAAGAAGTCGAATGGCAGCTCACCCGCATGCTCCCCAACGCCCTGGTATCCAGTACCATCAACGAAGTCATGACAGAGTTTTCGCTGTTGCAGGCCATCACGGTCAAAGAGAATGAACTGCATCAACTGGTGCAGGAAATCATCATGCAGCGACAGCAAAGGGATATCAGCAATGCCTTCTATTTCATCGGCTACAAAACCGAAGACATCAGCCAGATGAGCCAAAGTTTGAGCCACTACTCGTCGACAATCTCCTATCGGCAATTACTCGATGAACTGATCGACTTGGTCGAGCCAGGAGGGACGCTGGAAAAACAATTGCTCCATGACGACCACCTGTCGCAGCAAATTAGCCATTACCAGGAGCAAATTCAGGCCCAACTGGCCTACCAGGAAGAGCTGATCCAGACCATGGTTGAGCAAGAGGATGCCTCTTTGCATACCTTGAACGAGAAGACACGCCAGGCGATCGCCATCAGCAACCTAATTTTGCTTGGCACTATGGTCGTTACCCTCTTGCTGTCGGTGATGCTGTCGGTGTATCTGGTCGGCCAGGGGATTGTCAAACGGCTGAACCTGCTCTCTCAGGATCTCCTGGCGGTCGCCAATAACCAGCTTGATGCCAAGATCCAAGTTACGGGCAATGACGAAATCGGCCAACTCGGTGATAACTTGCGCCATTTCTGCCGCCAAATGCAAGAAATGCAACAGAGCAATGC
This sequence comes from Photobacterium gaetbulicola, assembly GCF_003025515.1. Taxonomy (NCBI): domain Bacteria; kingdom Pseudomonadati; phylum Pseudomonadota; class Gammaproteobacteria; order Vibrionales; family Vibrionaceae; genus Photobacterium; species Photobacterium gaetbulicola. The sequence continues at coordinate 58,482 of NZ_PYME01000029.1, forward strand.
CCTCAACCTGATCAACAATACCCAGGCCAGCATCATTACCTGCAGTCTCGAAGGGATGATTGAGTCGGTCAACCCCAGCGCCCTGAACCTGTTTGACAATATCGACATGCCACAGCACCGAGCAATATGGGAGCTGTTCAGCCCCGCCATGCATGTCCGGCTGCAGTCACTGTTCACCAGCAACAGCCCACTGTTTAGCCTGGGGGGCTGCAACTTAACCCTGAAACAAAATAAAACCGGCCAGGAGAACCTGTACCTTCGGTTAGATTTCCGTCTTTTCCAGCAAGGGCAACTGGACAAAGTGATCATCACCATGACAGACATCACCGAGCAGGAAAAGGCAGCCCGCTGGTTGGAAAAAATGGTCCGGGAAAAAACCCATACCCTCACCACCCGCAATCGCCAGCTCCAGCTGGAAATCGAGGATCGCAAACGTGTCGAGGCGGACTTGCGTGCCACCCAGGACGAGCTGATCCAAGCAGCAAAAATGGCGGTGGTCGGCCAGACCATGACCTCTCTGGCCCATGAGCTTAACCAGCCGCTCTCGGCCATCTCGACCCATATTTTTACCGCGAAACTGGCACTGGACAAGCAGCGCCTTGAGCAGCTGCCGGCTTCGCTGGCGAAGGTGGAAAGCCTCGCCACCCGGATGGGACGGATCATCGCCAGCCTCAAGAGCTTCGCCAAAAAGCAATCATCCGACAGCCCGATGAAGCCCATCGAGCTCAACACCTCGATCCAGCAAGCCATGATGATTGTCGAAAGCCGGGCCAGGGTACAGCAGACCGAGATCCGTAACCTGCTTACCGGCCCGTGCTATTGTTATGCCGATCAGGTCCAGCTCGAGCAGGTCTTGGTCAACCTGATGGTCAACAGCTGTGACGCGATCGCCGGCTGCGAACAACGAACCATTACCCTTGAATCCCTTGGCTGCCAGGCTGGTCGATGTCGCCTGGCCGTCAGCGATAGCGGCAACGGATTTTCCGCCGAAATCATCGAGAAACTATTTATCCCCTTTACCACAACAAAAGAGGTGGGTCTCGGCCTTGGGCTGAGTATCTGCCGTTCAATCATGAACCGCCTTGGTGGCGATATTTTCCTTGCCTCAAACCTGCAAGGCGGTGCCATGGTCGTGCTGGAGCTAGACAATTATGATAATGAATAATGATATCGAAGTACTAATCATTGATGATGACCATGATGTGTTGGACTCATACCAGCAACTACTTGAAATATCAGGCTTTAAAGTCAAAGCCATTACCGACCCAACACAGGCGACATCCTTGTTGCACAAAAACTGGCCCGGCGTTGTGGTGACAGACATGTATATGCCTGGGCTAAACGGTATGGATCTCCTGGAGTTCATCAAGAACCTCGACCCGGAGCTGCCTGTCATCATGATCACCGGGCATGGCGATATCCCGATGGCGGTTGATGCGGTAAGACGTGGTGCCCTCGACTTCCTGCAAAAACCGCTACAACCTGCCGAGCTGTTGGCACTGCTGGAAAAACACCTGCCCGCAAGGAAAGCCGTGATCGAACAGCGTGAGGCTATCGGCCAGTCCACCTGTGAGATACTGCTGGGAGAGAGTCCACTGATCGTCAAAGTCCGAGAGAAGGTCACCCAAATAGCCCTGACGTCGAAGGATGTCCTCATCGAAGGGGAGCGAGGTACAGGGCGTCATACCGTTGCCAGGCTGCTGCACCAGCATAGCCAAATGCACAAAGGGCCATTTGTCGCTATCCAGGGTGGCAATATTACCTGCACCCCCGACTTACAACGGGCAATGATCTCCGCCCGCAGCGGCAGTATCAGCCTTAGCGAACCTCAAGACATGCCTCTGGAAACGCAGCAATGGCTGTGTCGCTTCCTGCTGGAGCAAGAGCGGCAAAACAAGAAAGAAGTTCGGGTGCTTGCCATTACCGGCACTAACCCAGAAGCCTTGGTTGAGCAAGAAACCTTGCTACCGGAGCTGTTCTACTTCCTCAGCCAGATCCGTTTCCAGCTCCCGCCGCTGCGCCAGCGGGTGAGCGATATAGCGCCGCTATTCAAGTACTTCCTCAAGCAGAGCTGCCAGAAGCTGCACAAACCCGTTCCGGCTATCGACAAAGCCTATATCAACACCCTCAACCGCCATGAATGGAGCGGAAATGTACTCGAGCTGAAAAACGTGGCTGAACTCTATGCAATAGGTATTGTGAAACTGGCAGGACAAGATCGCACTAAGCCGCTGGAGCATATGAGCAGCCCGCTTGATGAACTGGTCGACAGCTATGAGAAACAGGTCATCGAAGACGCGTTGTACCTGTTTGCAGGCCGGATAAACGATGTCTCCAACTACCTGCAGGTCCCGCGCAAAAAGCTGTACCTGAGAATGAAAAAGCACAATCTGGACAAGGCAGAATACAAAGCCAAAAGCTAGCGATCGGCTAGCCCATATAAAGCCAGCATCAGCTGGCTTTATACATTTCCCCCTCTTATCCTCTGTTGGCTTGCAGCTAACCTGAGCAGGCGTTTACAATGCCCAAAACTCAACTAACCGGGTGATCCCAATGCCGTACCAATGCCCTCTCTGCCACCAACCGCTAACCCAACAGGATAATACGTGGAAGTGCGCCAGCAACCACCAGTTTGATCAGGCCAAGGAAGGGTATGTGAACCTAATGCCTGCACACCACAAGAGCTCGAAGAATCCCGGGGATAACAAAGAGATGATGCAGGCACGCCGCCTGTTCCTCAACGCCGGCCACTACGATCCGATGCGTCAAGTCGTGATCAACAAGCTAGAGCAATACCTACCTGACAATGCCGAGCAACTGCTGGATATCGGCTGTGGCGAAGGGTATTACACCTCTGGCTTTGCTGCCGCATTGGCAGATCATCCCGCCCTTGAGGTACATGGTTTGGATATTTCAAAAGTCGCGGTACGCTACGCAGCCAAGCGCTACCCCAACTGCCATTTCTGTGTCGCCTCCAGTCACCGACTCCCGTTTGCCGAGCACTCTCTTGATGGCATGGTGCGCATCTATGCCCCGTGCAAGGCGGAAGAGCTTAAGCGAACCATCAAAGCTGGCGGGATTATCGTCACAGTGACACCGGCCGCCCGCCACTTGTACCAACTCAAAGAACTGATCTACGACGGCGTGCGCCTTCATGATATGACACCAGAGAGCATTGATGGCTTTGAGCTTGTCGATCAAACCCAGCTCCATTACGACATGACACTGAACGGTGAGGAAGCAACGGCACTGATGCAGATGACCCCCTTCGCCTGGAAAACCAGTGACGCCGTGTGGCAGCAATTGGCACAAAGCGAACAGTTTTTCTGTGAAGCCGACTTTGCGATCAGGATTTACCAGCGACAGCCATAACCTTCTCTGAGTTCGACATAACCACCGCAAACAATAGCGATTATCAATTGCAATTGATAATCGCTATCAAGTCATCTATCATCACAGCTTCTATACTCATACCAGACTCAGCCATATTCTGACTCCCCCGCGAACAGATGGCCGGGTTGGTGTATCTTGTTTGCCGTGTATTTTCCCGGCTTTACTCAACCTGTGATTTGATTCCCATGAAGAAATGGCTCTCCCTCGGTCTCGCTAGCCTGATGTTTGGCTGCACTTCGCATACTGACGTTGCCGACATAAGTGATGCCGGCACGGCCGCCCGGTTATTGCCGACCATGTATGACTCGACTATTCAGTCTCCCCAAGGGCAGCCAATGACCCTTGACCAACTCGCCGAGGCGTTACAGGCGGCGGATATCGTGCTGGTTGGCGAATGGCACGGGCACCCCGGAGCCCACCTGATGCAAGCCCGCCTTTTTGCAGCCCTCTATCAGCACAACCCGAATATGGCCCTGTCGATGGAGCAGTTCACCCGCGACAAACAGCATGTGGTAAACCAATACCTTAACAATGAAATTGGTGAAAAAACCCTGATCAAGGAAGGCAAAGCCTGGCCGAACTACAGCAGTGATTACCGCCCCTTGGTTGAATTTGCCAAGATGAACCAGTTGGATGTAATTGCCGCCAATGCACCAAAATCTATTGTCCGCTGTATCGGCCAGCAAGGTGAGGGCTATTTGGCGTTATTACCGGCCATGGAACGGCGCTGGGTCGCCGAGCAGCTCACTCTGGGGAGCGATGCCTACCACGACAAGTTCAACGCTTCGATGCACCATGGCGATGAAGAGAAAACCAAGCGCCAGTTTGCCGCCCAGACAGCCTGGGATGACACTATGGCAGAAAGCATGGTTGACTACCTTGCCCTCCACCCCGGCAAGCAAATTATCCATGTGGCCGGACGGTTCCATGTCGCGGAAGGTTTAGGCACGGCGTCGAGGATCACAGCCCGCAACCCAGACTTAAATGTCATGATGGTAACGCCTGTAACAAAAAACACCGGGGTGGCAGAAGGATCGCCAGATTATACTTTTGAGGTCATGCCGCTACCGGCAGCTTATGTCGACCAAGACAAAATGGCTGCGGCAATGGCCGCGATTTACAGCAGGAATAAAGGACTGGAGTGCTATAAATAGCCCTTTCGGGAAAGAACTGACCCCACCGGCGGCCAAGCTTGTGGGGTCATTGGGAGAGATACAGCTGGTATCTCATAGAAGCAGTATGTCGTAACCGACCTGATCCAGACCTGAACACCTCCCAGCTGCAACCTGATCTGTAGCACAGATTTTCATAGCACTATCAGCATCGCCCAGCAGACTTTTCACCATGAGCCATGAAAATAACAATAAAGCAAAATTGTCTGTTTTTTAGCCAAGACGTAAACTAACTTGCCACCCCCAACCACACAAGCAATAAAGCTCAACTACATAGTTGCGATATGGCAGCATGATTGGCCACCACCATGTTACAATGATGTTAAATTTCATATATCCTTTTGATTGCCAATGCGATAAAACAATATGCCAATAAGCGGTTAGAAACCTTGATTGGAACAGCGCAAAGCAAAACACGGAGTGCATGAGAAATGGATATGAAAAACAATAAACTACTTACGGCTATCTGCATTGCCGCCTCGTTAACCATGACATCGGCCTCCGCCATGGCCGAGATGGCAAAAGTGGCGGTATCGCAAATTGTCGAGCACCCGGCCTTGGACGCCGCCCGCAATGGCTTGCTAGACGGCTTGAGGCAGAAAGGTTACGTCGAAGGTGAAAATTTGGAGTTCAGCTACCAGACTGCACAGGGTAACCCCGCCATTGCAGTTCAGATCGCCAAGCAGTTCGTTGGCGAGCGTCCCGACGTTCTGGTCGGGATCGCCACCCCAACCGCACAGGCCCTGGCCGCATCAACCCGCTCGATCCCTGTGGTTTTCACCGCGGTGACTGATCCGGTTGGTGCCAAGCTGGTCAAAGACATGGACAAACCTGCCCGCAATGTCACCGGCTTGTCCGACCTTTCCCCTGTCGCCCAGCACGTTGCCTTGATGCAGGAGCTGCTGCCTGAAATAAAAAGTATAGGGGTCGTGTTCAACCCGGGTGAAGCCAATGCCGTCGCCCTGGTGGAGCTGCTCCGTGCTGCCGCCGAGGACCGAGGACTTACCGTTGTCGAGGGGACGGCCCTGAAAAGCGCCGATGTCCAATCCGCCGCCCAAATTGTAGCGTCAAAAGCCGATGTGATTTATGCCCCGACCGATAACACCGTGGCCAGTGCCATCGATGGGCTGGTCAATGCCGCAAACCAAGCGAACACCCCCATTGTCGGCGCTTCGACCACCTACATTGCCAACGGTGCCTTAGCAGCCCTTGGCTTCGACTACTACCAAGTCGGTGTCCAAACGGCGGATTATGTCGATGCCTTGCTGAAGGGCAAAAAAGTGTCTGATCTTCCGGTAAAAGTCGCCAAGGGATCCGATTTAGCCCTCAACCAGAAAGCCGCCGACCTGCTGGGTATCACCTTCCCGAGCTCGGTGCTTGAGCGTGCCACGTCGATAGAGAAATAAGAGAAGCAGAGGCTAGTTCCTAGATCCTAGCCAACGGTTCTAGGTTCTTCACTACACATAAAGACAAGGAGAATAAGGATGTCTTTCTTTGCCTTTCTCGGGACGCTCGAGATCGGGTTGGTCTACGGCCTGGTTGCCCTCGGCGTCTACCTGACCTTCCGGATTCTGGACTTCCCCGATCTATCGGTTGATGGCAGCTTCCCGATGGGGGCGGCGGTGGCGGCAACAGCCATCATAGCCGGTTTCAATCCATGGGCGGCAACCTTACTGGCCATTGCCGCTGGCGGGCTGTGTGGCCTGGTAACCGCATTTCTCGCAGTACGCTGCGGGATCCTCCACCTGCTGGCCAGTATCCTGACCATGATTGCGGCTTTCTCCATCAATATCCGGATCATGGGCAGCCCCAACCTCTCACTGCTCGGTGAAGATACCTTGTTCACCCCGTTTGAATTGTTAGCGTTCGATTACGGGATGGACGAAGGCATCGTCCGCCTGGTCGTTGTAGTTGCCTTGGTCATCGCCAGTGCATGGTTCATCACCCGGCTACTGGCCAGCGATTTTGGCCTCGGCCTGCGGGCAACCGGGGTCAACAGCCGGATGGTGAGTGCTCAGGGCGGCAATACCGCCCTGTACACCTATTTCGGCCTTGCCTTATCCAACGGCTTGGTCGGCTTTGCCGGTGCCCTGTTTGCCCAAACCAACAGCTTCGCCGATGTGACCTCGGGTGTCGGTACCATAGTGGTAGGCCTTGCCGCTGTTATCCTTGGCCAAACCCTGCTACCCGGTCGCAAAATTTGGATAGCGGTTATCGCCGTGATCCTCGGCTCTATCCTATACCGCCTCGCCGTCGCCTTTGCCCTGAGCAGCGGCATGTTCGGCCTGCAAGCCTCGGATCTCAACCTGATCACCGCACTGCTGGTTGCCATCGCCCTGATTGCCCCACGCATGAAAGGACAGCTGACTCGCGGCAAGCAGAAAGCGTCCGTCGTCACCAACAAGGCCAAAGCAAGGGGTTGAGGTAAAGATGATTGAATTGAACAATATCCGTGTGACCTTCAACGAAGGCACTATTTTGGAAAATCAGGCGCTGAAAGGCGTTTCCCTCACGGTCCCCGAAAAGCAATTTGTCACCGTGATTGGCTCAAACGGCGCGGGGAAATCGACCTTGCTCGGCGCAGTCAGCGGCGAAACCCCGATGGTTGGCGGGCAAGTCCTGATAGACAATATCGATGTCACCCAGAAAAGCGTCTACCAGCGGGCTCAGTATGCCGCCAGGGTGTTCCAAGATCCGCTGGCTGGTACCTGCGGCTCACTCACCATCGAGGAAAACATGGCGCTGGCCTACCAGCGCGGCAGCAGCCGCAGCTGGAAACTGGCTCTGTCATCGAAACGCCGCCAGCTGTTCCAGGAGCGGATCAGCATCCTTGGCCTCGGGCTCGAGGATCGGCTCGGTGATAACATCGGGCTGTTATCCGGCGGCCAACGCCAAGCGGTCAGCTTGGTGATGGCAACACTCGCTGACAGTAAATTACTGCTGCTCGATGAGCACACCGCCGCGCTGGATCCCCGGATGGCAGCCTTCGTCCTGGCACTGACCAACAAAGTCGTGAAAGAGTTTGATCTCACTGTCATGATGGTCACCCACTCGATGAAAGATGCCCTGGCCTATGGCGAGCGCACCGTCATGCTACATCAGGGGGAAATCGTTCTTGATGTCGCTGGCGAGGAACGCAACCAGATGGGCGTCAAAGACTTATTGGAAATGTTCAGCAAGGTCCGCGGCGAAGAACTGGCTGATGATAGCCTGCTGCTGAACTAGTGCCAAAATTGCCATTCGCGACCGGCAGCAAATTAAAGTAAAATGCCCATCGTGCCCAGCATGTTCTGGGCCTTTTTGATTTTTAGGAAAACGATGAAAAAAACATTTGCTTTAACTCACCCAAAGAAAGCAGTTCCACGCGTTGTCGAAGCCGTCAAATACGAGGTAAAGAAGTACCTCAAGCGTGAACGTAACAAGTCCCTACCAGCAGGCGCTGACTACTGGGATTTCGACTGTAAATATGGTCACACCGAGCAGGAAGCAAAGGTTATCCACGTTAAAGAAATCAACAAGTGCATTGACGAAGCCGAATCTCTGGCGCTGACGTCTTTCTACTTGGAAATCTTGGCCAAGCCTGGTGTTCGCACCAAGCGCCAGGTTGAAGACGACGAGTGATCGCCGATTAAAAAAAAGTAGCCCTAGGCTACTTTTTTTGTAATCAACCCGCCCGCAAGCAACGACCGATTCAGAACCAACGCTCAAGCGAGCCTTTGTCCAGTTGCTTGAACGCCCGGTTTAGCACCTGGGCCAATTCTTTGTAGCGCGGGCGGCTCTTCAGCGGCTGCAGCGCATACCCTTCACTGACAATCTTGTCATGGATCTCACGGTACCAGCTCGCCAGCGACGGTGGCAAATCGGTCCGGCTGCGCTTGCCGAGCCACCACAGCCCCTGCAAGGGCATGCTCAAGGCGAACAGGGCGACAGTGATGGCCTGGGGCAAGGCGTCGTAATTATCGAAGGCCATCTGGCTCAACACGCTCATGACAGCAACGGCTGGCATCACCCGCATTGCGAATCGCGTGGCTTTGATATAACGCTGCTCGGGAAACAGCATGGCCAACTCTTTGCGCATTGGCCACGTGGCCATGTAATCCTGGCCATGACGGAAAGCTTGCCAAATCGAATGTTGTTGACTCATAAATCACCAAACTTCAAAAAAAACAGTAAAATTTAAAAACCAGCAATAACAAACTTGATTCAAATTAATTTTTTCTAAAAATCTTTTTGTTATATTGCACCACAATCGCTATCCTATGCACGCCTACATTTATTGTTGCCTGTAATCATCGTTCTGGCAACTGAAGGCGCTTCCAAGGATGGCCCAGGATCTGGGTAACACGATTCTACTTGATACGGATGTAGCACGATTTTGACCCTGACTAGACCGGCTTGTCGAAAAGTCGTCTATCCTATGGGTAATTTTTATTTCAGTTGAATATCAACTTTCAGACAGATTATAGGTAGTCACTCATGTCTAAGCTGGTTTTAGTTCTTAACTGCGGTAGTTCTTCTCTTAAGTTCGCTGTTGTTGACGCGGTATCAGGTGAAGAGCACCTGACAGGTCTTGCAGAATGTCTGCACCTTCCAGAAGCACGTATCAAGTGGAAACTTGACGGTAAACACGAAGCTCAACTAGGCGAAGGCGCTGCTCACGAAGAAGCGCTAGCGTTCATGGTAGACACTATTCTTGCTTCTAAGCCTGAACTAGCTGAAAACCTGGCCGCTATCGGTCACCGTGTTGTACACGGCGGTGAGCAGTTCACTAAGTCTGCGCTAATCGACGATGCAGTACTTAAAGGTATCGAAGACGCTGCGACTTTCGCACCGCTTCACAACCCAGCTCACATCATCGGTATCAAAGCAGCCCAGAAGTCTTTCCCAGCGCTGAAAAACGTTGCTGTATTCGACACTGCATTCCATACAACAATGCCAGAAGAAGCGTACCTATACGCACTACCGTACAACCTATACAAAGAGCACGGTATCCGTCGTTACGGCGCACACGGTACTTCTCACCTGTTCATCACTCGTGAAACAGCTGAGCGTCTAGGTAAACCTGAGAGCGAACTGAATATCATCAACTGCCACCTAGGTAACGGTGCATCTGTTTGTGCAATCAAGAACGGTCAGTCTGTAGATACGTCTATGGGTCTAACACCTCTTGAAGGCCTAGTGATGGGTACACGTTGTGGTGATCTTGACCCAGCTGTTATGTTCCACCTACATGACAAGCTAGGCATGAGCGTTGATGAAATCAACACTATGTTCACTAAAGAGTCTGGCCTACTAGGTCTGACTGGCGTAACGTCTGACTGTCGTTTCGTTGAAGACAACTACGGCGAGAAAGAAGAAGCAACTCGTGCAATGGACGTGTTCTGCCACCGTCTAGCTAAGTACGTTGCTGGTTACACTGCAACACTAGAAGGTCGTCTAGACGCTATCGTATTCACTGGTGGTATCGGTGAAAACTCTGCACCAATCCGTGAGATGGTTCTTAACCGCCTTGCTATCCTAGGTGTTGAAGTTGACAGTGAAGCAAACCTTAAAGCACGTTTCGGCGGCGAAGGTGTGATCACTACTGAAAACAGCCGTGTTCCTGCAATGGTTGTTTCAACTAACGAAGAACTAGTTATCGCTGAAGATACAGCTCGTCTAGCTGAAATCTAATCGGTCGAAACTGATTTCAACGGCTGGCCTAGGCCGGCCGTTTTTTCATGACTTATGACCTTAGGTCATGCTTTTTTGTGGTGCTGTCCAATACCGGTTCACCCATCGTTATTGCACAGCACTGTCGTGTTCAATAGTTGAGGAATCCATAGTGTCCCGTACTATTATGCTTGTTCCGGTTGGTGCCGGTGTTGGTCTTACTAGCGTAAGCCTTGGTGTGCTTCGTGCAATGGAGCGCAAAGGTGTTCGCGTTTCTTTCTTCAAGCCTATCGCTCAGCCACGCCACGGTGGTGATCAGCCAGATCTAACAACGAACATCATCGCTGCTAACAGCGATATGAAAGTGGCTGAACCTTTCTCTATGGCTTGTGCAGAAGAGCTTATCCGTAACGATAAGAGCGACGTACTGCTAGAAGACATCGTAGCCCGCTTCAAAGAAGCAACTGCTGACGCTGAAGTTGCGCTGATCGAAGGCCTTGTACCAACTCGCAAGCACCCGTTTGCTAACCAGATCAACTACGAAATTGCGAAAACGCTAGACGCGGAAATCGTATTCGTTGTTGCACCTGGTACTGACAACCCAGCTCAGCTTAAAGAGCGTATCGAAGTAGCATGTTCTAACTTCGGCGGTATCAAGAACAAGCAAATCGCCGGTGTTATCGTTAACAAGCTTAACGCACCTGTTGACGCTGAAGGCCGTACTCGCCCTGACCTATCTGAAATCTTCGACGACGCTGAAGCCACTGTACCTTCAAACGTTGAAGTGATGCAGGTATTCAACTCTAGCCCAATCCGAGTTCTTGGCTGTGCCCCTTGGAGCGCTGAGCTGATCGCGACACGTTCGACGGACATCGCTAAGCACCTGAACGCTGAAATCATCAACCAAGGTGAAATTGCTACTCGCCGTATCAAGAGCATCACGTTCTGTGCGCGTTCTATCCCGCACATGGTTGAGCACTTCCGCCCAGGCTCTCTGCTCGTGACTTCTGCAGACCGTCCAGACGTAATCGTTGCTGCATGTCTTGCGGCCATGAACGGCGTTGAAATCGGTGCCCTACTGCTGACAGGCGGCTACGAGCTACCTAAGCCAGTAATGGATCTTTGTGAGCGTGCTTTCGAAACAGGCCTGCCTGTTATGACTGCACAAGGTAACACTTGGCAGACTTCTCTGAACCTTCAGAGCTTCAGCCTAGAAGTCCCAGCTGACGATAAAGAGCGTGTTGAGCTAGTTAACGAATACATGGCTAGCCATGTTGACGGCCAGTGGATTGAGTCTCTAACTGAAGGTTCAACCAAAGAGCGTCGCCTAAGCCCACCTGCTTTCCGTTACGAACTAACTGAGCTTGCACGCAAAGCGGCTAAGCGTATCGTTCTTCCTGAAGGCGATGAGCCTCGTACCGTTAAAGCGGCAGCTATCTGTGCCGAGCGCGGCATTGCTGAGTGTGTCCTTCTTGGTAACCCAGAAGACATCAAACGTGTTGCTGAGCAGCAGGGCGTGACACTAGGTGCTGGCGTGACTATCATCAACTCTGATGAAGTTCGTGAAAACTACGTTGCTCGTCTTGTTGAGCTACGTGGCCACAAAGGCATGACTGACGTTGTTGCTCGTGAAAAACTTCAGGATTCTGTTTTCCTAGGCACTATGATGCTTGAAAACGACGAAGTTGACGGCCTGGTTTCAGGTGCGGTTCACACCACGGCGAACACTATCGTTCCTCCATTCCAGATCATCAAGACAGCACCAGATGCGTCAATCGTATCTTCTGTATTCTTCATGCTACTGCCTGATCAGGTACTGGTATACGGTGACTGTGCGATCAACCCAGATCCAACTGCTGAGCAGCTAGCAGAAATCGCTATCCAGTCTGCTGACTCTGCAAAAGCATTCGGCATCGAGCCTCGCGTAGCAATGATCTCTTACTCTACCGGTACGTCTGGTAAGGGTGCAGACGTTGAGAAAGTACGTGAAGCAACCAAGCTTGCTCAAGAGAAGCGTCCAGATCTCGTGATCGACGGTCCTCTTCAGTACGATGCTGCGATCATGGAAAACGTTGCTGCTTCTAAGGCACCTAACTCACCAGTAGCGGGTAAAGCGACTGTATTCGTATTCCCAGACCTAAACACGGGTAACACGACTTACAAAGCGGTACAGCGTTCTGCAGACCTAGTCTCTATCGGTCCAATGCTTCAGGGCATGCGCAAGCCAGTTAACGACCTGTCTCGTGGCGCACTAGTAGACGATATCGTATACACAGTTGCACTAACGGCGATCCAGGCAAAACAAGCTGACGACGCTAACAAGTAATCACAGTTACTTGCCTATCCTTCCAATGCCCCGCACTGCGGGGCATTTTTTTATTCTCATAAAATCATCACCTTACCTTATACCGTGAATAATCATTCCAAAAAATTTCACGCAACCAACATCATATGTTGACCCACTTCACAATAACCATATAAAGAATATGCCTATTCGTTAACGGAATGTATTTTCTGAATCTGTATACCACTTTTGGCGTAGTTGATGGTTTATAAACCTGTACAAGGACTTAGTGCAGAAGTTCTAGCACTTTTTATGTTATATGCAACAAGGATAATAAAATAATGTTCTGGATACACCTGTTATTATTACTAGCTGTCATTTTGATCGGCATACGTCACGGCGGTATTGCCTTCGGCCTTTTGGGGGGCCTCGGTGTCTCCGTGATGACATTCGTTTTTGGTATTGCGCCAGGCTCACCGCCTGTCGGCGTTATGCTTATCATCCTTGCGGTAGTTGCTGCCTCTGCCACCCTTGAGGCTACCGGTGGCCTCAAGCTACTGGTTAAGTTTGCCGAACGCCTGCTTCGCAAGCACCCTGAGCACGTGGTTTTCCTCGGCCCGATTTGTACCTACTCCCTAACAGTACTGGTAGGTACCGGCCACTCGGTTTACCCGCTACTGCCTGTTATCTACGATGTCGCTTACAAAAAAGGGATCCGTCCTGAGCGTCCGATGGCCATGGCCACCGTGGCGTCACAAATGGGTATCACTGCCAGCCCGATTGCCGCGGCAGCAGCCGTGGTCATGGCAACAGCGATGGATAACAACCTGGACATCAGTCTAATCAATGTTCTGATGGTCACCATCCCTGCCACCTTTGGCGGCCTGATGATCGCCTGTCTGTGGAGCCTGAAGCGTGGTAAGGATCTGGACAAGGATCCTGAATTCAAAGCCCGCCTACAAGATGAAGATTTCCGCAATAGCCTGGTTGACCCAGAGCAGGAAGGTTCTGCTGAGGAAGAAGCTGAGCATGAGCGTACCGCCAAGAAAGGCCTGACCGTGTTCCTGCTGGGTATCCTGGCGGTTGTCGGCATCGCCCTGTTTAGCAAGCAAGTACTGCCAGCAGGCGTTGGTATGTCGGTCGCTATCCAGTTTATGATGCTGTCGGTCGGTGCGGTAATCCTGCTGACCACCAAGATCTCGCCAAAGCGCATTGTACACAGCAACGTCTTCATTGCCGGTATGAGCGCGGTGATCACCATCTTTGGTATCGCCTGGTTCAGTGACACCATCATTGGTCACCATAAAGAGTACCTCGTTGGCCTAGTCAGCGGCATGGTTAACGTGTACCCATGGACCTTCGCCTTTGCCATGTTCTTCGTGTCCGTGTTCCTGAAAAGCCAAGCCGCGGTGCTGACTATCATGATGCCACTTGGCTTTGCGCTTGGCATCGATCCAGCGGTACTGATCGGTGTGCTGCCAGCTTGTTACGCTTACTTCTTCTTCCCGTTCTATCCTAGTGATCTGGCGGCTATTAGCTTCGACCGCTCGGGTACCACTGCAATCGGTAAGTACGTACTCAACCACAGCTTCATGATCCCAGGCTTCATCGGTGTGGGCTCAGCAACGATTATCGGTTACTTCATTTCGATGATGATCAACTGATCAAGTGAAAAATCGAGTAGGAGGAGGCCTCACGGCCTCCGTCCTCTCACACCACCGTACAAGCGTGGGTCGCATACGGCGGTTCCGAATATATTTTCAGTGACTCATACCCATCTCTCAATGAGTACATGCCC